>NZ_LPMU01000007.1:0-141852 GCF_001534535.1 Burkholderia sp. MSMB1459WGS | reverse complement strand
GGTGTCGGCGGTGCGACCGGCAGTCTCGGTGGCATCGTGGGCACGGTGGGCAACACGGCCACCGGTGCAGTCGGAACCCTGGCCGGCGCAGTGGGCGGTGCTGGCGGCGCGGCCGGCGGTCTTGGCGGCATCGTTGGCACGGTAGCCAACTCGGCAACAGGCGCAGCCGGAACGCTGGCCGGCGCAGTGGGCGGTGTCGGTGGCGTCGTAGGCGCGGTTGGCAACTCGGCAACAAGTGCAGTCGGAACGTTGGCTGGCGCAGCGGGTAGTGTCGGCGGCGGCGCGACCGGTGGCCTCGGCAGTCTCGGCGGCATCGTTGATACGGTAGCCAACTCGGCAACCGGTGCAGTCGGAACGTTGGCTGGCGCAGCGAGCGGTGTCGGCGGCGGTGCGACTGGCGGTCTCGGCAGTCTCGGCGGCATCGTAGGCACGGTAGCCAACTCGGCAACCGGTGCAGTCGGAACGCTGGCCGGCGCAGTGGGCGGTGCTGGCGGCGCGGCCGGCGGTCTCGGCGGCATCGTGGGCACGGTAGCCAACTCGGCCACCGGTGCAGTCGGAACGTTGGCCGGCGCAGCGGGTGGTGTCGGCGGTGCGACCGGCAGTCTCGGTGGCATCGTGGGCACGGTGGGCAACACGGCCACCGGTGCAGTCGGAACGCTGGCCGGCGCAGTGGGCGGTGCTGGCGGCGCGGCCGGCGGTCTCGGCGGCATCGTGGGCACGGTAGCCAACTCGGCCACCGGTGCAGTCGGAACGTTGGCCGGCGCAGCGGGTAGTGTCGGCGGCGGTGCGACCGGTGGCATCGGCAGTCTCGGCGGCATCGTTGATACGGTAGCCAACTCGGCAACAGGCGCAGTTGGAACGTTGGCTGGCGCAGCGAGCGGTGTCGGTGGCGGTGCGACCGGCGGCCTCGGCAGTCTCGGCGGCATCGTAGGCACGGTAGCCAACTCGGCAACCGGCGCAGCCGGAACATTGGCTGGCGCAGTGGGCGGCGTCGGCGGTGCGGTCGGCAACACGGCCACCGGTGCAGTCGGAACGCTGGCCGGCGCAGTGGGCGGTGCCGGCGGCGCGGCCGGCGGTCTCGGCGGCCTCGTGGGCACGGTCGCCAACGCGGGCACGGGCGTCGTCAACGCCGTCACCGGTGTCGCCGGCAACGGCGGCGCGCTGATCACGCCGATCACGAGCATCGTCGGCAATCTCGGCGGCTCGTTGCCGGTCGGCGCAGCCACCGGGGCGATCGGCGCAGCGTCCGGCGCGGTAACCGGCCTCGCTGGCAGCGGCACCGCGGCGATCGCACCGATCGCATCGACCGTCACGTCGCTGATCGGATCCGCCACGAGCGGTGCCGGCAACGTCGTCGGCTCGGGATCCGGCGCGCTCTCCGGCGCGCTCACCGGCGCAACCGGTGCGGCGGGCTCGCTCGCGACGGTCACCACTGGCCTGACGGGTTCGCTCGCGCACACCGTGACCGGCACCGCCGGCGCGGTCGCCGGGACCCTTCCGGCACTGAGTGTCGCGCTTAATGGCGGTACGGCAGCCGGTGCGGTCGGCGGTGTGACGAACGCCGCGGGGGCGCTCATCTCCGGCGGCGCGACGATCGCCAACGCGGCGGTGCAATCGGTCGGTTCGGCCGTCGGGTCGGTGGCCGGCGTCGTTCCCGCGCTGGCGGTTTCGCTGAACGGCAATTCCGCGCAAGGGGGCGGTAGCGCGTCGGGCGGTGGTTTGCTGGCACCCGTGACGTCGCTCGTCACTTCGCTCACCGTTCCGGTGATCAAGAAGTAGGCGACGTCGATACCGCGGCCGCTGCATGCTCCGGGCGGCCGCGAATCTTCACACCTCAGGCGCGTCATCCACAACGCCGGCGGGACGACGAATCGTGTCGACTCGCGCGGCGTTGGCTCGGTGACGCGCCATTTTGCGTTTCGGGGAGCCGTGGCGTCGCATGCCTCCATCTCGGGTTTCCCGATCTCTTCCTGCATCGGTTCGCCGCGCGTTGAAGGGAGCGATGTACGTTTCCGCCCTCGTCGAACGAGAAAACGGCAACCGCGGGGCCGACGCCACTTCGTTCATTCCCGACGCATACGTCGCACGCCGCAGTCGCAAACGTGTGGATACCAAACCGTCAGTCCGGCGCCACCCCGGTCGATTCGCGCACGACCAGCTCGGGCGCGCGAAACGGCCATGCGAAGTACGTAAGGAATCCGGACGATGCCGTTCGACCGTTGGGGCAGGCGCCCGCGCCGTGCAGCGCTACGACCGGTCGCGATTCCGGGCGCGCGTCGCGCCGGTGATGACCGCGATGCCGAACAGGATGACGGCCACGATCTCGATGATGTGCTGCGCGACGTGCAGCGTCATCAAACCCCAGACGACGCCGCCGATGAAAATGATCCATCCGACCAGGTAGATGAGCAGGGTCATCGCTTTTTCTCCTTGCAGTGTTGGCCCATGGCGCCGGTTGCCGGTCGTGAAAAATTTACCGGGCGCGCGGTGCGCGCGACGAGGACGCGCGATCCGGGAGCACCGGAGCATATTTCGCGCCCGGCGTCTCGTCTGCCGATGGCATGTTCGGCGTGCAGTTTGCCGGCCGCTTCATTCGGATGCCGTGTCATGCGCATGCAGCCCGAGCCGCGCCATCAGCCGCCTGGCGTCGAACGGCGCCTGCGTTTTCGTGTCGTTGTCGAAATAGCAGTACACGTCGCGCGTCGCCGCGCGTGGCGGGTGCAGCGCCGGTGCGGCGAGACGCGCATCGTCGGGTTGCGCGCCCCGGCTCCACGTGTCGATCCGGCGTGCCCATCGCTCGAGCGCCGCATCGGCGTATTCGCCCGAATACTTCGTTTCGGTGCCGTGCAGCCGCATGTAGATGAACCGCGCGCTCAGATCCTCGAATTGGGGCCACGCCTCGGTCGGATCCGACACGACGAGCGCGACCTTGTGGCGGCGCAGCAGCTTCACGAACGCCGGATCCACGAAGCTGTCGTGCCGCACTTCCACCGCGTGGCGCAACGCTCGCTTGCGGTCGATCTCCAGATAAGGCGCCCGGACGTGCGAATCGTGCCGGCGGGCGAGCGCGAGCGCGGCTTCCGTATCGTGCGGCAGCAGGCCCAGGAAGTGCTCCATGTGTGCCGGGTCGAAACGCAGCGAGGGCGGGAATTGCCACAGCAGCGGCCCGAGCTTCTCCTTCAGCGCGAACAACCCCTGAGCGAAAAAATTCGCGCACGCGACCGTGGCGGCCTCGTCGCGAAAACGCAGGATATGCGTCAGGTAGCGCGAACCCTTGACGCTGAACACGAACCCCGACGGCGTTTCGGCATACCAGCGCCGCCAGCTGTCCGGCGCTTGCAGGCTGTAGTGCGTGCCGTTGATCTCGATCGTCTGCATCTGGCTCGCTGCATACCGTAGCTCGCCGGCCTGCTTCAGGTCCGCCGGGTAGAACGTTCCCCGCCAGCCCGGGTAGCGCCAGCCTGAAATACCGATGTGAATCCTGCCGGATGTGCGTGTCACGTCGATGCCCGGCTGCGCCGGGTTCCTGAATGCGGTTCGGGCGACGCGCAATATGCGTGCCGCCGCCGTCACCGGTCCAATTCTTTTTTAAAGACCGCGCCACGTTCGGCCGGTATGATCGCTGCGCTCGCGAACGGCGCAATCGGTCGGTGCGCACCGATCTCCGCTTCACTGCGTTCGCCGGGCACGGCAATCACGACACCACCGGACGGACCGGGCAATACACGGTCCGTCGATCCGGCCGAACGGGCCAACCCAGCACGACGGAGTATCGAGACGATGTGGATGGAGACAGGGACGGGGCGGCGCGCGATGGCGATCGCGGCAGGCGGAGCGTTGTGCGCGGCCGCCGCGGGCGGTGCGCACGCGCAGGCATCGGCGCCGGGGGCGGCGGCTGTGCTGCCGGCCATCGACGTGCGAGGGCCGGCCGATGCTTCGGCCGTCGGGCTCGTCGGGCGGCGCACTGCCACCGGCACCAAGACCGACACGCCGATCGACGAGATTCCGCAAACGATCGACATCGTCACCGCGCAACAGATCGAGATGACCGGCGCGGCCGACCTGAACCAGGCGTTGCGCTACGTGCCCGGCTTCGCGACGTTCGGCGCCGACAGCCGCACCGACTGGTATGCGGCGCTGCGCGGCTTCACGCCGACGCTGTACGTCGACGGCCTGCCGGCGCCGAACACGGCCGTGATCGCGAACTGGCGCGTCGATCCGTACACGATCGATTCGATTGCGGTGCTGCGCGGGCCGACGTCGGTGCTGTACGGCGCGGGCGAGCCCGGCGCGATCGTCGACGCGCAGACGGAGCGCGCCGACGGCACGCGCGTGCGTGAAGCCGGCGTGCAGATCGGCAACGATGCGCGCAAGCAAGCCATGCTCGATGTCGGCGACAGGCTCGATCCGGACGGCAAGTATGCATACCGCTTCGTCGGCGTCGCGCGCGACGGCAACGCGGTGACCGGCCCGAACGGCGACCGGCGCGTCGCGCTCGCGCCGTCGTTCCGGTGGCGGCCGAACGCCGACACGTCGCTGACGTTTTCCGCGACATACCTGCAGGACAGCGGCGACATCTCGTCGAACTTCCTGCCCGCGTCGGGCACGGTGCTGCCGAACCCGAACGGCCGCCTGTCGCAGGACATCTACATGGGCGACCCGTCGTTCAACGACTACCGCAAGAAGCAATGGTCGCTCGGCTACGCGCTGGAACACCGCGTGAACGCGATCTGGACGCTGCATCAGGACGTGCGCTGGTCGCACCTGTCGCTCGACGATGCGACGGTGTTCGGCAACGGCCTCGCGCCCCGAAGCACGACGAACATGATGCGTTTCGCGGGGCTGTTCCAGCTCAACTACAGCCGGCTCGACATCGACAATCGCGCACAGGCGCACTTCGGCACGGGGCCGCTCGAACACACGCTGCTGTTCGGCCTGCAGTTCGACCGGCAGACGACGACCAACAGCGTGCAACTCGCGCTCGCCCCGTCGCTCGACCTGTATCACCCGGTCTATCGGCCTGTGACCGCCGCGATCTTCTCGGGCCCGACATCGCTCGGCCACGTCGACCAGTACACCGCGATGAACGGATTCGGCGTGTATGCGCAGGACCAGATCCGCTGGCGGCGCTGGACGCTGACGCTCGGCGGCCGCGAGGACGTCGTGAATGCGCGGTTCGACGACCGGGCCGCCGGCTCGCATGCACAGCAGGACGTCAGTGCGTTCTCCGGGCGGGTCGGGCTCACCTATCGCGGCGACGCCGGGTTGTCGCCGTACGTCGCCTATTCGACGTCGTTCGATCCGGTCATCGGCGTGCGGATGTACGGCGGCGGCTTGCCGAAGCCGACGCGCGGCACGCAGACGGAGGCCGGGCTGCGCTGGCAGCCGGCCGGCCGGAACCTGATGCTGAATGCGGCCGTGTATCGGATCGACCAGACCAACGTCGTCACGCCCACGCCGGTGAATCTCGACCCGACCGCGACGACGTCGGTGCAGACCGGCAAGGTGCGCTCGCGCGGCATCGAGCTGAGCGCGGTCGGCCAGGTGTCGCGCGAGCTGTCGATCGTCGCGTCGTATCTCTATCAGGACGTCAAGAACGTGCAGGCGAACGACGCATCGCTGAACCACTGGCCGGTGTCCGTCCCGCTGCCGCGGCAGATGGCGTCGATGTGGGCCGACTGGACCTGGCGCACGGGCGCGCTGGCGGGCCTCGGCATCGGCGGCGGCGTGCGCTACCAGAGCGCATCGGCCGGCGCGCCCGACAATTCGCTGACGGTGCCGAGCGCGACGCTTTACGACCTCGCGATCCATTACGAGCTGCCGCGCTGGCGTTTCGCGGTGAATGTCGCGAACCTGTTCGACCGGCGCTATGTCAGCGGCTGTCAGTCGTACGCCGTGTGCGTGTTCGGCAACGAGCGGACCGTGCTGGCCAGCGCGAAATACAACTGGTGAGCGTGAGTGCGTCGCACGCGGCCTACACGCGGCGTTGCGGCTCCCGGGTAGCCGTGCGCGCGCCCGCATGGCCCTGGCGTCGCCATTCGGTCGGCGTGATGCCGAAACGTTCGCGGAAGGCGGTGGCGAAATTGGCCGGCGTGGAAAAGCCGATTTCCTTCGCGATACTGGCGATGCTGAGCGATGTGGAGTCCAGCAGATCCTGCGCGATCCGCAGTCGCTCGTAGCGCAGATATTCGAACACCGTCTGGCCGAGATTGTCGCGAAACGCGCGCGACAAGCGCTTTTCGTGCGTGCCGACCGCACGCGCCAGTTCCTCCACCGTCGGCGGATCGTTCAGCGTGCGCGACAGGTGGCGGATGGCCGCGCGCACGATGATGTCGTCGTCGTTGCCGCCCGCGAACGGGCTTTCCGCCGTTTCCGTCCCGGCGGACCGTTCGCGTTTCGCGCGCGAGAGCTGCACGCGAATCCGCGCGATCACCTCCGCCGGCTCGAACGGCTTCACCACATAGTCGACGCCGCCGATCTCCAGCCCCTCGAGCCGTTCGTGCAACGCGCCGGCCACGGTCAGGAAGATGATCGGGATCGCGCCCGTCAGCGGATCGGCGGCCAGCAGGCGGCATGCGGTGAAGCCGTCCATGCGCGGCATGCGCACGTCCATCAGGATCAGGTCGGGCATCAGCGCCTGCGCGCGCTGGCACGCTTGCGCGCCGTCGAATGCGACGCTGATCCGGCATCCCGTGCTGCGCAGCATGTCGGTCAGCAAACGGAGCTGGTCGGGTTGATCGTCGACGATCAGGATATGCGCGTCGCGCAATGCGGAGATCGATGAAGGCATCGTGCACCTGTTGTTAAAAGGCAGTTGGCTGCGTTTTCCGCGGGTGGCCAGCCCGGTGAGGTGGAAACGTCGGAGGCCGCTGCGTGGCGATGCATCCCGGCGCATCGCACGCTCGCATCGATTTCGGACAAGGGGGAGCCGCGCGGCGTTCGTCGTTTTGATCGCCGGGTCGGTCGGGACGCGACGGATCGCCGTGCTCGCGTGGACGACGATCGCGACTGCCGGAATCGATGCGAGCGGAATTGTAGGAGCATATTCGGAATCCGGCCAGACACGACGGCTCCATTTGCACCATTCCATCTTCGCGATTATAGAAAATGGCGGTTTGCGACAGGAACGTGAAACGTCGACGTGCATCATTGCTCG
Organism: Burkholderia sp. MSMB1459WGS; assembly: GCF_001534535.1. Lineage (NCBI taxonomy): Bacteria > Pseudomonadati > Pseudomonadota > Betaproteobacteria > Burkholderiales > Burkholderiaceae > Burkholderia > Burkholderia sp. MSMB1459WGS. The sequence goes on along the minus strand of NZ_LPMU01000007.1, from coordinate 134,696 downwards.
TGGTTTACGCGTATATCCAGTGAGAAAACCGCGCGACCGGCCGGCTTTCGGATTGTATTTTCGAGAAATGGATTATTTGAATCCGCTTTGGCAAAGTATTTATCCGCTCGGCAAAAGGTTTTGAATAATGGCGCTGGCGCGAAATCGTTTGCGGAATGGGCGTATTTTACGTAAACCATTGAATATTTGGAATTTTACAATCTATAAAGAATGTCGGCTTTAATAATTTAATTCCGTGTCTCATAATTCGTCCGAACTTTGAGTCACGGGTGGGGCAGGGCAGCGGAAGCGCCGCAAGCGGTGACGGACGTTGCCTGACCCGAAGCCGGCGCATCAATTGATGACTGTCCCGCCACGTGCTCGCTGCACGGAGTGAAACCCGGGTTGCCGGGAATGAAATAAAAGAAGCAGTGTGGGTCGCGATCGGCGCGGCGACAAATCGGGGATGCATATGACGACGGGTTGAATCTCCGGATTCAGCCGGGGAAAGACTCGTCCATATGAATCAATACGTATTCCTAATGCATTTGTCGAATTAACGGAACGGGACGTCAGGCCGACGGCATGCCCCGGGTGTTCGAACGCCCGGTCGAAACGGGTGCTCGACGCGTGTCGTGTCGGCATGGATTGCCCGGCGTCGGAAGCCCGGCGCCGGAATCCGCTTCCGAAACGAAGTCGCAATCGAAGTCGAAGCTGTCAATAAAAGTAAGTAGTCCGTATTCAAACCAGACGCTACACAACGGAGCAGAAGACCATGAAGAGGAAGCAGATTTCGGCGCTTGCCGCCGCGATGTTCACGGGCGCGGGTGTGCTGATCGCCGGCGCCGCGCACGCGGACAATTTCGTCGACCGCGGCAACCCGGACAACGCGCTGAACGGCCAGTGCATCGACGGCACCAACCCGCTGTGCGTGGCAACGAAGAGCGGCAACTACGTCGCGGTCAGTACCACGAACGTGACGCAGGGCACCAATGCGATGGCAGGCGCCAGCGGTATCGCGATCGGCGACCAGTCGAATGCGAGCAGCAAGGGCGGCAGCGGCAGCGGCGGCGCGATCGCGATCGGCGTCGGCTCGCAGGCGCTGGCGAACTCGGCCACCGCGATCGGTACGGTGGCGGTCGCGCAGGGCAACACGGCGCTGGCGATCGGCCGCCAGTCGGCTGCGGTCGGCGATTTCTCGATGGCGCTCGGCAACGTCGCGGATGCGCACGGCACGAGCTCGATCGCGCTCGGCCATTCGGCGCTGGCCAGCGGCGACCGTTCGATCGCGATCGGCGGTGCGAACCCGACGTCGAGCGACGGCGTATCGGCCGGCGCATCGTACGACGCGGCCACGCAGACGCGTGCGGCCGGCACGCAGTCGGTGGCGATCGGCGCGGGCGCGCGGACGAACGACAACAACCAGGTGGCGATCGGCTCGGGCAGTGTCGGCGCGAACAACGGCGGCACGCCGGTGTTCGGCGGCACGGCCGCACCGGTCGGCGGCGCGGTGTCGTTCGGCGCGCTCGGCAGCGAACGCCAGCTCAAGAACGTCGCGGCAGGCGCGGCCGATACGGATGCCGTCAACGTCCAGCAGTTGAAGAACGTGAACAGCACGCTGAGCACGGGCATCGGCAACGTCGACGCACGCGTGACGTCGGTCGGCAATGCGCTGTCGACCTCGATCTCGAACGTCGACCAGCGCGTGACCAGCGTCGGCAACAGCCTCAGCACGAGCATCGTCACGGCGACGCAGAACGTCGTGAAATACACCGACGACTCGCATGCGGCGATCGCGCTCGACGGCGCCACCGGCACGACGATCGGCGGCGTGGCCGCCGGCGTCGCCGATACCGACGCCGTCAACGTCGGCCAGTTGAAGGGCAGCCTCACGCCGCTGCAGGCGTCCGTTTCGACGGCGGCTTCGAACATCGCGAACCTGCAGAACAGCGTGACCGGCATCAACGGCTCGCTGAGCACCGCGGCGTCGAACATCGTCAACCTGCAGGCGGCCGATACGCGCAACGTCAAGTACGACGGCGCGAGCGGCTTCGACTCGGTGACGTTCGCCGGCCCGAACGGCACGACGCTGCACAACGTCGCGGACGGCAAGGACGTCCACGACGCCGTCAACGTCGGCCAGTTGACGGGCGGCCTCGCATCGCTCAGCACGAGCGTGACGAACAACCTCAGCACGACGCTCGGCAACCTGAGCACGTCGATCGCCGGCCAGATCGGCAACGCGACGAAGAACGCGGTGCAGTACGACGACGATGCGCACGGCGGCGTCACGCTCGGCGGCACGGGTGCCGCGGCGCCGGTCGGCCTGCACAACGTCGCGGACGGCGTGGCGGCAGGCGATGCGGTGAACGTGGGCCAGCTCGGCAAGGCGACCGACACGCTCAACCAGTCGATCGCGACCGTCGGCAACCAGGTGACGACGAACACCGGCAACATCGCGGCGCTTCAGCAGGACGCGCTGCAATGGAACCCGGCCCTCGGCGCGTACGATGCGAGCCACGGCGGCCACGGCCCGCAGCTCATCAGCAACGTCGCGGCCGGCAAGAGCGGAACGGACGCGGTCAACGTCGATCAGCTGAACGCGGCGATTCACGACGGGACGAGCCAGCTCGATGCGCTCGCCGTCAAATACGACGATCCGAGCAAGCGGCAGGTGTCGCTCGGCGCAGGCAACGGCGGCAGCCCGGTGCGCGTGACCAATGTCGCGGAAGGCAACGTGGCGGCCGGCAGCACCGATGCGGTGAACGGCGCGCAACTGCGTCGCGCGACCGATGGCGCCGCGGCCGCGCTCGGCGGCGGCGCGACCGCGAACCCGGACGGCTCGATCGGCGCACCGAACTACAAGATCGGCGGCAGCGCGTTCGACAACGTCGGCGACGCATTGACGAACCTCGACGGCCGCGTCGGCAGCAACACGACGACGCTTGCGAATCACGAAACGCGCATCGGCAATGCCGAAACGAACATCGCGGGCAACACCGCCGCGATTGCCGGGCTGCAACAGGACGCGCTGCAGTTCGACCCGACGCTCGGCGCGTTCAACGCCGCGCGCGGCGGTGCGCCGACGAAGCTGACGAACGTGGCCGACGGCAACGTCGCCGCGGGCAGCACGGATGCGGTGAACGGCGGCCAGTTGTCGGGCGTGAAGACCGCGCTCGAACAGCAGATCACGCAGGTGTCGAACCAGGCCGGCGAAGCCGTGAAGAACGTCGTCAAGTACGACGTCGACGCGAGCGGCAACCGGCTGAATTCGGTGTCGCTCGTCGGCGGCGACGCAACGTCGGCGGTCGTGCTGAAGAATGTCGCGGCGGGCACCAGCGATACCGACGCGGTGAACGTGAAGCAGTTGAAGGACGTGCAGTCGAACCTGAACCAGCTCGGCGCGCTCGCGGTGCAGTACGACGATGGCTCCAAGAGCACGATCACGCTCGGCGGTGCGGGCGGTACACGCATCACCAACGTGCAGGCCGGCACGCTCGGCGCGACCAGCACCGACGCGGTGAACGGTTCGCAGCTCTACGCGACCAACCAGCAGGTGTCGAAGAACACCACCGACATTTCGAACCTGCAAGGCAGCGTGACCAACATCGCGAACGGCAAGGCCGGCCTCGTGCAGCAGCAGGATCCGAACGGCACGATCACGGTCGGCAAGGATTCGGGCGGCGCGAGCGTGAACTTCTCCGGCACGTCGGGCGACCGCGTGCTGACCGGTGTCGCGGCGGGCGTGAGCGACAACGACGCGGTCAACATGGGGCAGTTCAACAACGCGCTGAAGAACGTGGCGGCCAACGACAAGATCCGCGCGGCCGCGACCGATGCGAACACCACATGGATCGCGCGTGCCGACGCGGGTGCGATCGGGTCGACGGCGACCGCGACCGGCAAGAACGCGGTGGCGGTCGGCCAAGGCTCCGTCGCCGATCGCGACAACTCGTTCTCGGTCGGCGCGAAGGGCAGCGAGCGCCAGATCACGAACGTCGCGGCCGGCACGGCGCCGACCGACGCGGTGAACGTGCAGCAGTTGAACGACAACCTCGCGACGGCGTCGACGCAGGCGAAGGGGTATACCGACCAGCGCATCGGGCAGGTGTACAACTCGTTCAACGACCTGAAGAAGGACATGTACGGCGGCGTCGCGTCGGCGATGGCGGTGGCCGGCTTGCCGCAGCCGACTGGCGCGGGGCGCTCGATGGTGTCGGCGGCGACGTCGAATTATCACGGCCAGCAGGGCTTCGCAGCCGGCTACTCGTACGTGACGGAGAACAATCGCTGGGTCGTCAAGGCATCGGTGACGGGCAACGCGCGGTCGGACTTCGGCGCGGTGGTCGGCGCGGGTTATCAGTTCTGATGCAGGTCGCGTCATCGTGAGCGACGCGTGGTGCCGGGCGATGCAGGCGAAGCCCGGTACTCACGGCCGATCGGCGGCCCGGGGTTCGTACGCGAATCCCGGGCCGTCGTCGTTTCGCGTCGGCCGCTCGGGCATCCCGCATCGACGGTGCCCGTCGCGAATGCGAGTGGCGCCTTCCGCCGTGATCGTCGCCATCCCGCAACGCTCGGCCCCGCAAGGGTTTCGCGCCCGTGCGGCGGAACGTCCAATGCGAGTTGTGGGATGCGAGCCCGCGCTCGTATTCTGAAGTCCTCGGGCGGCACGGCATGGGGCCTGCGCCCATCACCGCATCGGAGAGCGCGACCATGAATGCAACGACACCCACGATGAAACTCAACCACTTGAGCTTTCCCTCCGCCGACACACTGGCGACCGCCCGATTCTTCGAGCGATACCTCGGCTTCACGATCGCGGGAAGCTGGGAAAAATCCTGGATCCTCAAACGCCCAGGCTTCGACGTCGTGATCGATCACGTCGGCGACGGCGTGCCCGCGTGGCCGACCAATTTCCACGTCGGCTTCGAACTGCCGAGCCTCGATGCCGTGCAAGCGCTATTCGCGCGCTTCAAGGAAGAGGGCGTCGCGATGGAAACCGGCGTCTTCAACAACGGGCGCGGCTCGCGCTTCTTTTGCCGCGCGCCGGGCGGCGTGATGTTCGAACTGAACACGCGCGCGGATGCCGCGCCGGAATATCAGGGCACTTTCGACGATTGAAGCGACGCGGTTCGTGCCGCGCTCAATCGCAACGGCCGGCGCGGGCGAGGGTCTCGATGGCCGCGCGGGCACGCGACGGTCTGGTGATCTCCGTCCATTGCAGATGCGCGTATTTCGGGTCGTCGCGCAAGCCGGCGAACTTGACGCGGTTTTTCGCGAATGTCGTGTACGACCACAGCAGCACCGAGTCTCGCGAGCAGAACGCCATCCGCAGCGATTCCCGGTTGCCGTGAAACAGCTCGGTGCGCATGAGCCCGCGGCCGATCGTGCGTCGGAGCACGCGGGAAAACACCGTCCATCGCCCGAAGTTGAGCCAGACGACGTGCGTGGCGCGCGACCACAGCACGTCGCGCACCGCGCTGTAGTTGCCGTCGGCGACCCATTGGTCGCCGGCCGTCGCCGCCCGCACCTCCCGCTCGAACTGCGCGGGCGGCACGGCGGTCCAGCCGGGGCCCCAGTAGAGCCGGTCGAGTTCGATGCAGGGGCAGGCCGCGGCGGTTGCCAGCGCGCTGGCGAAGGTGGATTTCCCGGATCCGCTCGTTCCGACGACGATGACACGCATGTGTGTGACCCCGGGCAAAAAGGTGAGGGTGCGTATTGTGCCCGAAGCGCGCGGGCGGCCCGGTATCCGCGGCGGGAAAAGGCGGGCCGCCGACGAAACCGCGCATCGATCAATCGAGCGGCGGCACCGCGCCCTCCCGCAACATCTTGACGAGCCGCGCGCGCCGCTTTTCGAGATCGGCGATCTGGCGGTCGATCGCTTCGAGGCGTTCGCGCTGGACGTCGGTGACCTGATCGCACGAACGTGCGCCGTCGATCAGCAGCATGCAGTCCGGAAAGCCGCGGATGTCGTCGAGGGTGAAACCGGTCGCGATCATGCGCTGAATCTGTTTGACCTGCGTCACCGCTTTTTCGGGGAACAGGCGATAGCCGTTGGCCGCGCGCACCGACGCGAGCAGGCCGTGCTCGTCGTAGTGCCGGATCGAACGCACGCTCGCGCCGGTGAGCTGCGCGAGTTTGCCGATGGTCATCGGGGGCGGAGTGGGCGGTTTTTTCATGAGAGGCAGGCTAACACGATTCGCTTGACTCTCACATCAGTGTGAGGGTTGAGACTGGGCGTCCATTCATGCCTGGAGGAAAAATCGTGAATACCCGAGTGCTGATCCGCTGGCTGATTGCCGCGATCTGGTGGGCGACGCCCTTCGCATGGGCGTACGACGCGGCGGCCGCGCCGCTGAGCTATACCGTCACGTCGACGGACGGCGTGAAGCTGGCCGTTCAGGAAAGCGGCGACCCCGGCGGCGTGCCGATCATCCTGATTCACGGCCTGCTCGGCAGCCGCCTGAACTGGGACGCGCAGGTCGACAGCCCCGAACTGCGCCGATTCCGCATCATCACGTACGATCTGCGCGGCCACGGGCTGTCGGACAAGCCGCCAGGCGCGCAGCCGTATCGCGACGGCACCCGCTGGGGTGACGATCTCGCCGCGGTCATCGAGGGCGCGCATGCGCGCAAGCCGGTCGTGGTCGGCTGGTCGCTCGGCGGCGTGGTGATCTCGAACTACCTCGCCAAATACGGCGATCGCGCGATCGCGGGCGCGGTGTACGTCGACGGCGTGGTCGAGCTTGCACCGGGCCAGATCGTCGATCATCCCGACGTGTATCGGGACATGAATGCGCCGGACCTGAGGACGCATCTCGACGGCGAACGCACGTTCGTCGGTCTGTGCTTCAACCGTCGGCCGGCTGCCGCCACGTTCGAGCGCTTGCTCGCCAACGCCGCGATGGCGTCGTGGGACATGCAAAAGGCCATCCCGACGATGTCGGTGTTCGCCGCCACGGGGCTCGGCAACGCGCGCGTGCCGCTGCTCTTCGTCTACGGCGGCCGCGACGCGCTGGTCGATACGCACGCGACGCTGGCCCGCGCGGCCGAGCTGAATCCACGCATCGTCGGCAAGGTGTACGCGGAATCGGGGCACGCGCCGTTCATCGAGGAAGCCGAGCGATTCAATCGCGATCTGGCCGCGTTCGTCCGATCGGTGTCCTCGCCGTGAAGTCGTGTGTCGCGCGGGCCAGCGACGTCAGGCCGGCGCGGCCGGCACGCCGGCCGTGTCGCCCGCCGCGCGATCGTGAAAGCGCTGGAACGCATCGAGCAGCCGCACGCGCTGCGCGGCCAGCGACGGATCGCGCCGATCGCGCGGCCGTGCGACGTCGACGTGGATTTCGTCGTCGATGCGGCCTGGATTCGGTGCGAGCATCAGCACGCGATCGCCGAGATACAGCGCTTCGTCGAGATCGTGCGTGACGACGATCGCGGCCATCCGGTGCCGCTGGACGACGTCGAGCAGCAGCGTCTGCAAGCGCATCCGGGTGATCGCGTCGACCGCGCTGAACGGTTCGTCGAGCAGCAGCAGATCCGGCTCGCCGAACAGCCCGCGCGCGATCGCGGCGCGCTGCGCCATCCCGCCCGACAACGTGGCCGGCAGTTGCCGCGCGACGCCGGCCAGGCCGACTTCGTCGAGCAATCGCGCGACGCTCGGGTGGCGTCCGCCCCGAGGGCCGGACGCGAAGCCGACGTTGTCCGCGATCGACAGCCACGGCAGCAGCCGCGGCTCCTGAAAGATCACGCCGACGCGCGCGGACGGCCCGGCCAGCACGCTGCCGTCGAGCGTCACGCTGCCGCGGAAATCCCGGTCGAGGCCCGCGACGATCCGCAACAGCGTGCTCTTGCCGCACCCGCTCGGGCCCACCACGCAGACGATCTCGCCCCGCGCGACCTGCAACGCGATGTCGGCCAGGATCGTGCGACTGCCGTACAGCTTGTGGGCGATTCGCAGGTCGAGCAGCGGCGCGGCGACGCCGGCGGTCGGGCGCACGGAAGGGTAGGCGCTCATTGCCCGCCCTCGCGCGACGCGCCGCCGAACGCATCGCGCCAGCCGAGCCAGCGCGACTCGACGCGGCGCATCGCGCCGTCGGTCAGCTTGCCGAGCAACGCGAGCAGCAGGATCGCGCCGAACACGAGATCGGGGCGCCCGGTCTCGCGGCCGTCGCTCAGCAGGAAGCCGAGACCGCGCGTGGCCGCGATCAGCTCCGCGGCGACCATGAACATCCACGCGAGACTGAGGCCGGTCCGCAGGCCGGTGACGATCTGCGGCAGCGCGGCCGGCAGCAGTATCCGGCGGAACAAAGCGAGCGGGCCGAGCCGGTATACGGCGCCGAGCTCGACGAGCTTGCGGTCCACGTCGCGAATGCCGGCGACCACCGCGAGATGAACCGGAAAGAACGCACCGATCGCGATCAGCGTGATCTTCGGTGCTTCGTCGATGCCGAGCCACAGCAGCAGTACCGGCACCCATGCGAGCGACGGAATCGCGCGCAGCGCCTGGAACGTCGGTTCGAACAGCGCGTCGATCCGGCGGCTCAGGCCCATCGCCGCGCCGACGACGAGCGCGAGCCCGGCGCCGGCCGCAAACCCGGCCGCGACGCGCAGCGTGCTCGCACCGACGTGACGGGCGAGCCGCGTGGCGCCCATCCGCGCGAGCGTATCGAGAATCTCGCTCGGCGCCGGCACGAGATGATCCGGCAGCCAGCCGCGCCGCACCACGAACTCCAGCAGCACGAGTGCGACGAACGGCAGCGCGAGGCCCGCGATACGCCATGGGCGCAGCGGGTCGCGCCGGGCCGTACGAGGCCGCGAAGCGGGTGGGTGCGCCGCGCGCGCATCGCCGCGCGCGGCGGTGTTCGTCACCGGGGGCATGCTCAATGCGACGCCGCGACGATCGGGCGCGCGAACGACGGATCGATCAGCGCATCGACGATCTTCGCAGGATCGACGCCCGGCTTGGTCAACTGCTCGGCCGTCAGCACCGGCGCCGCGGCCTTCAGCGCCGCGCGCTGCGTGTCGCCCGGCACCGGGTCGCCGAAGTCGTTGCGCTGAAGCTGCAGCTTCGCGACCGGCAGCGACACCTTCGATTGATCGGCGACGATCTGCGCGGTCTCGGCCGGATGCGCGACGATCCACTGGCGCGCGCGGTCGTAGACCTTCAGCACGCGCGTCACCGCCTGCGGATACTGGCTGGCGAACGCATCGCGAACATTCAGGAACCCGTACGTGTTGAACGCGACGTTGCGATACAGCAGGCGCGCGCCGTCGTCGAGCTGGGCGGCGGCCATGTGCGGATCGAGCCCGGCCCATGCATCGACCTGCCCGTTCGCGAGCGCGGTGCGGCCGTCCGGATGCTGCAGGTTGACGATCTCGACGTCGTCGCGCGTCAGCCCGACCGTGTGCAGCGCGCGCAGCGTGAACAGGAACGGATCGGTGCCGCGCGTCGCGGCGATCTTCTTGCCCTTCAGATCGGCGAGCGAGCGGATCGGCGAATCCTTTCGCACCACGAGCGCCGTCCATTCGGGGCGCGAGAACACGTAGACGGTGTGGATCGGGTTGCCGTTCGCCCGCGCGAGCACCGACGCCAGCCCCGCGGCCGAGCCGAAATCGACCGCGCCGCTGTTCAGGTATTCGAGCGCGCGATTGCTGCCGAGGCTCAGCACCCAGCGAATCGCCGTACCGTCGGCCTTGAATTCGTCGTCGAGCCAGCCGAAGTGGCGGACCACGAGACTCTCGGGCGAGTAATACGCATAGTCGACGCGGATTTCGGCGGGCGTCGCCGCGTGCGCGTGCATCGACGCGAGGCCGGCAAGCGCGGCAACGACGAGGGCCGCGGATTGCCACACGCGGGACCAGAACGGCTTCATCGGGGATTCTCCGGAAGAGCGGCAATGCGCCGCGAACAGGCTGGGAAGAGGGCTAATGTAACGAAGCGCAGGCGATCCGTTAACGAAGAAATCCGCGATTGAACATGCACGTTGCTGATAAGCGTGCCCCGCGCAACTTTATGACGCACGCCGATTAATTTATCGCTTTATATCGCTTGGGATTGCCGGAGCGGAGGAACAGAATTTCCGCTGCCGGAACCCGGCGATCGCACGGCCGTATTCGCTCGACGCCGCGCTGGTCGCGCAGGCACCTGACCGGTTCCCGGCTTCACGACGACCTTGCCGTGCATTCGGCATAAAACTAAGGAATCCGATGAGTTCGATCGATCTGAGCCCGGTCACGCCGGTTTCTTCCCCCATCCGCTCGGCCAGCGACGTCGCGCGCTTGATCAACACCGTGGACAGTTCGGTCAGCCATGCGCGGATGATCGTGCTGCTGGCGCTCGGCGGCGTGTTTCTCGATGCGTACGACCTGACGACGCTGTCGTACGGCATCGACGACGTGGCGCGCGAATTCGGGCTGACGCCCGCGCTGACCGGGCTGGTCGGGTCGGCGATCATGATCGGAACGATCTTCGGCAGCCTGATCGGCGGCCGGCTGACCGACCGGATCGGCCGCTATCAGGTATTCATGGCCGACATGCTGTTCTTCGTGGTCGCGGCGATCGCGGCCGGCCTCGCGCCGAACGTCTGGGTGCTGATCGCCGCGCGTTTCGTGATGGGGCTCGGCGTCGGCATCGACCTGCCCGTCGCGATGGCGTTCCTCGCGGAATTCTCGAAGTTCAACGGCCGCGGCAACAAGGCGTCCCGGCTCGCCGCATGGTGCCCGATGTGGTACGTCGCGTCGTCCGTGTGTTTCCTGCTGATCTTCGGCCTGTATTTCCTGCTGCCGGCCGAGCATGCGGGGTGGCTGTGGCGCGCATCGCTGATCTTCGGCGCGGTGCCGGCGCTCGTGATCATCCTGTTCCGCAACCGCTTCATGAACGAATCGCCGCTGTGGGCGGCGAATCAGGGCGATCTGGCCAATGCCGCGCGCATCCTGCGCGAGTCGTACGGCATTCACGCGCACGAAGCGGACGATGCGCGACGCGAGTCGAGCACGCCGCCCGTGCGGATTCGCGTGCTGTTCCAGCGGCCGTATCTGGGGCGCACGATCGTCGCCAGCGTGATGAACCTGTGCATCCCGTTCGAGTACACGGCGATTGCGTTCTTCCTGCCGTCGATTTTGTCGCAATTTCTGGGTGCGGGCGTGTTCGAGACGATCGCCGCGTCGCTGGCGTTGAACGTGCTGTTCGCGTTCACCGGCGGCTTGCTGGGGATGCGCCTCGCGTATCGCTATCCGTCGCGTCATGTCGCGATCGCGGGGTTTGCGTTGCAAACGGTCGCGCTCGTCGCGCTGGCGCTCGCAGGGCATCCGCACGGCGCACTGGCGGTGGGCATCGTGCTGCTGATGCTCGGTACGTGGCTGTTCGCGGAAGGGTTCGGGCCGGGTGCGCAGATGATGATCTATCCGACGCTGTCGTATCCGGCCGCGATCCGCGGCACCGGCGTCGGCTTCGGGCGGTCGCTGTGCGGCATCGGTCAGGCGCTCGCGCTGTTCGTGCTGCCGATCCTTCAGGCCCGGCTCGGCACCGACATGTTCTGGGTTGTCGCGGTCAGTGCGGTCACGCCGATCGTGTTTCTGCTGATCGTGCGGTACGAACCGACGGCGCACGACATCGACGACGAAAGCGTCGCGTAAGCGCCGATGGGGGACGCTCGCGTTCCCCGCCGAACACGAACGGCTTCGTCGGACTGCACGAAGCCGTTTGCGCTGAAGCCGGTCGCCGCGTGAGTGAATGCGGACGGACCGGCTTCGACATCTTGCCGTTATGCGCCGACCGTTTCCCGCTCGGCCTCGCGCTTGACCTGTTCGATGTCGCGATACCGCGCGGCCGGATGCTCGTCGGGCAGTCGCGCCGAGCCGCCGAAGAGTTTTTCGCGCAGCGTGCCCGGCGCATACGCGGTCGGATACACGCCGCGGCGCTGCAGCTCGGGCACGAGATGGCGCACGACGTCCTCGAAGGTTTCATGCGCGACCGCATACGCGAGATTGAAGCCGTCGACGTCGGTCGCGGCCACCCATTCCTGCAGGATGTCCGCGACGGTCGCCGCCGATCCGACGAACACCGGGCCCATCCCGCCGATGCCGCCCCAGGCGGCCAACGCCTCGATCGTCCACGCGGTGTCGCCGCCCGACAGGTGCTCGACCGCCGACACGATCGCATTCGTTTCGACGCGCCTGACGGGATCGGTCGGCGCGTACTGGCCGAAGTCGATGCCGGTCCAGCCCGACATGAACACCAGCGAGCCGTCGTACGACACGTAGCGCCGATACTCGTCGAACTTGGCCTGCGCCCGCTCGTCGGTCTCGTCGACGATCACCGTGACGAGGTTGTAGATCAGCACCTTCGCCGGGTCGCGTCCGGCGGCGGCGGCCTGCGCGCGCACGTCGGCCACGTAGCGCGCGAGCTGGTCGCGGGTGGGCGCGGCGACGAACACGCATTCGGCGTGCTGCGCGGCGAACGCCTTGCCGGGGCCCGACGCGCCGGCCTGGAACAGCACCGGCGTGCGCTGCGGCGACGGCTCGCACAGGTGATAGCCGGGCACGTCGAAGAAGCGGCCCTTGTGGCCGATCTCGTGCACTTTCTCGGGATGCGTGAACACGCGGCCGTCGCGATCGCGCACCACCGCGCCGTCCTCCCAGCTGCCCTCGAACAGCTTGTACAGCACCTCGACGTACTCGGCCGCGACCGCATAGCGGTCGTCGTGCGTGCGCAGCCCGCGATCGCCGACGTTCTTCGCGCCGCTCTCCAGGTACGACGTGACGATGTTCCATGCGAGCCGGCCCTTCGTGTGATGGTCGGCGGTCGACAGCCGGCGCGCGAACGTGTACGGGTGCTCGAACGTCGTCGACGCGGTGATGCCGATGCCGAGATGCTCGGTCGCCATCGCGATCGGCGCGGCCAGTTGCAGCGGATCGTTGACGGGGATCTGCGCGGCCTGGTGCAGCGCGTGATAGTTGCTGCCCTTGTACACGTCGTAGTAGCCGATTACGTCCGCGATGAAGATCGCATCGAAGATCCCGCGCTCGAGCACGCGGGCGAGGTCGGTCCAGTAGTCGAGATCCTTGTATTGCCACGAGCGGTCGCGCGGATGCGCCCACAGGCCGGGCGACTGATGGCCCACGCAGTTCATCTCGAACGCGTTGAAGCGGATCGTCTTGCTCATTGCGCGGCTCCCGTTTCCGCGCCTGCGCCCGCACCGTTGCCGACGCGCCAGACGAACGGCGGCGTGCGGCCGTTGATGATCCAGTCGCCGACGATGCGCGCCTTGTAGACGAGCGGATTGTGCGACGACACGGTGCGCGCGTTGCGCCAGTGGCGATCGAGTGCGGTCGTGCTGCGGGTCGCGGACGCGCCAAGCGCGTCGAACAGGCGCGTCGCCGCGCGCAGCACGAGTTCGGACACGACGAGCTGGCTCTGCGCGGATTCGATTTCGGCCGCGACGTTCGCGGCCTGCTCGGCCGCTTCGTCGCCGCCGAAGCGCGCTTCGTACGCCTGCTGAAGCGGTTGCGCGGCACGCAGCGCGAGCGCGTCGGCCGCGTACGCCCATGACGCGATCTCGCCGATCACCTGCTGCAGCTGTGCATCGTCGCCGGCGCGCTGCGCGTTACCGTGGCTGTACACGCGCGTGCGGTTGCGCACGAGCTCGCCCGCGTCGCGCACGATCGCGTGGCCGATGCCGGCCAGCGTCGCGACATGGAACAACTGGTAGAACGCAGTCTGATACTTGAAGCGGTGTGCGAAATCGATCACGTTCTCCGCGTCGACCGCCGCATCCTCGAAACGCGTCGTGCCGCTGCCGGTGGTGGTCTGGCCGAAGCCGTCCCAGTCGTCCTCGCGGATCACGCCCGGCTGCGCGGTCGACACGGCGACGATCACGTCGCTGCCGTCGTGCGCGCGTTGCGCGAACACGTCGATCCAGTCGGCGAACAGGCTGCCCGTGCTGTAGAACTTCTGGCCGTTCAGCACGAGCCGGCCGTGCCGCTCCGATACCTTCGTGACGGTCTGGCCGAGCGGGACGTCGCCGGCTTCCGACCACGCGTTGCCGACGAGCTGGCCGCTCGCGAAGCGGTCGAGCCAGGTCGTGCGTTGCGGCCCGTCCGGCGCGTTCAGCCAGTCCTCGACGAACGCGAAGTGCCCGCGCAACGCCTGCGGCAAATTGGAATCGGCGGCGGCCAGCTCGGTCAGCAACCGGAACAACTGCGGCAGCGACGCGCCGGCGCCGCCGGCGCTCGCCGGCAGCCGTATCGCGCCGAAGCCCGCCGATTTCAGCCAGCCGATCGCCTCGTGCGGCAGTTCGCGGCGGCGTTCGCGTTCGGCGGCGCCGGCGGCGATGCGCGCGAAGATCGGCCGGAACCGGCTCGCGAGCGCATCGTAGTCGGTACCGGTGGAAAGGTCGGGGGCTGCGTGCGACGAAGTCATGCGGTATTCCTCGAAAGACGGGCCGTGTGCGCCGGGAGCCCAGTATAGGAAGTGCGACGCGGGCGCTCCAATAACGGATTCTCGGATCGTTATCGTCGCTGCGTATTATCGGGGCTGCGACCGCGATCGAATGAGCGCGCATCGACGTTCTCGCGTCCGTTGCGACGTCGAAACATCGGTTCGCCTGCATCAGGCTCGACGTCGTTTGTTCTCCCAAGGAATATCGTTTCGAGAATCGCTCGGTTTTCCGGCATGCACGGCGCTGCTAGATTGAATGCTTTCGCCATTCGACAGGAGAGACCGATGTCAGACACGAGCGCGACGATTCAGGAGCGGCCGGCCGACGTGCCACCGCGGGCGGCGGACGTGATCGCCGACGACGCGCAAGCGCTTGCGGTCGCGCATGCGCTGGCACAACGCCTGGCGCAAGGGGCCGCCGAGCGCGATCGCGAGCGTCGCCTGCCGCGCGAGGAAATCGAATGGTTTTCGCAGTCGGGGCTGTGGGCAATCACGGTGCCCAAGGCATACGGCGGCGCAGGCGTATCGCATGTGACGCTCACCGAGGTGATCAAGATCGTCGCCGCGGCCGATGCGTCGCTCGGGCAGCTTCCGCAGAATCATTTCGGGTTGGTCGACGTGATCGCGCTCGTCGGCACCGACGCGCAGAAGCGTCATTTCTTCGCCGAGGTGCTGAGCGGCAAGCGGTTCGGCAACGGGTTCTCGGAGAAGGGCACGAAGCACGTGCTCGACCTGAAGACGCGCGTGTGCCGCGACGGCGACGACTACGTCGTCGACGGCACGAAGTTCTATTCGACCGGTGCGCTGTTTGCGCATTACGTGCCGGTGCTCGGGCTCGACGACGCGCGCCAGGCATGGCTCGCGTACGTGCCGCAACCGACGCCGGGGTTGACCGTGATCGACGACTGGTCGGGATTCGGGCAGCGCACGACCGCGAGCGGCACGGTCGTGCTCGATGCGGTGCGCATCCCGGCGTCGCACGTGCTGCCCGCGCAGCGCGTGTCGGACGTGCCGACGCTCAACGGTCCGCTGTCGCAGATCATCCAGGCGGCGATCGACGCGGGTATCGCGAAGGCGGCCATCGACGATACGCTCGCGTTCGTGCGAACCCGCACGCGGCCGTGGGTCGACAGCGGCGTCGAGCGGGCAGCGGACGACCCGCTGACGATTCGCGAAATCGGCCGCCTGCACATCCAGCTGCATGCGGCCGACGCGTTGCTCGAGCGTGCGGCGCGCACGCTCGACGAGATCGCGGCAAAGGGCGACGTGACCGAAGACGATGTCGCGCGCGCGTCCGTCGCGGTCGGCGAAGCGAAGGTGCTGACGACCGAGGTCGCGCTGCTCGCCGGCGAGAAGCTGTTCGAGCTGGCCGGCACGCAGTCGACGCTCGCCGAGCACAATCTCGACCGGCATTGGCGCAACGCGCGCACACATACGCTGCACGATCCGGTGCGCTGGAAATATCACCTCGTCGGCAACTACTACCTGAACGGCGTGCGCCCGGCGCGCCATGCGTGGAATTGAGCGTCGGCGGTTGGACGCCGGCAGCGCGCGGTCGACGGCCGCGCGATGCCGGTGAGCCTCAAACCTGACCGACGCCGCCGTCGATCATCAGGTCCGCGCCTGTCATGTACACGCTTTGATCGGATGCAAGGAACACGGCCGCGTTCGCCATCTCCTCGGGCTGCGCGAGCCGGCCGATGGGGATCATGTTCAGGTACATGTCGACGAGGGACTGACGCTCCTGCGCATTCGTTACCTGCGAGTCGAGCATCGGCGTGTCGGTGACGCCCGGGCTCAGCGTGTTGACCCGAATGCCGCGATTCTTGAACTCGGCGGCCCAGGTGCGCGCGTACGAACGCAAGGCCGCTTTCGTCGCCGCGTAGGCTGTGTGACCCGGAATGCCCATCACGTGCATGGCCGACGAAACCAGAATGATCGATCCGCCATTCGTCATGAGCGGCAGGAGCTTCTGCACCAGAAAGACGGGAGCACGGGCGTTGAGGTCGAACGTCCTGTCGAAATGTTCCGGGGTCAGGGTATCGATCGACGCCTGCTCGACCAACGCCGCATTCGACACGACGATGTCGATCGCGCCCTTGTCGGCCCTGACCGCCGACGCGACGCGTTCGAGATCGTCGAGATTCGCCGCGTCGGCCTGGATGGCCGTGACATTGCGTCCGATCCGCTCGACGGCCGCGTCGAGTTGGGCCTGCCGGCGCCCGAAAATGAATACGTGCGCACCTTCGGCCACATAGCGCTGCGCGATCGCGAGACCGATACCGGTTGTGCCGCCGCTGACGACGGCGACCTTGCCTACGAGAGAAGTCATTGGAATCTTCCGTGTATTGGGGGTGACGGAAGAAAGCGTAACGGTCTGTGCCGCGAATGATAATCGGGCGAATCTTCATAAGCGCTATTCCTTGCTAGAATCGCTCGCACTTCAACGTGAGCGATCCGTGCGCGGAAACGAGCGGTTTCGCCAGGGGCTGCAATGGATCGATTGGACGAAGTCGGCGCCTTCATCGCCGTTGTCGACGCAGGCGGATTCTCGGCTGCGGCGCGTAGAACCGGCCACTCGCAGTCGGCCGTCAGCAAGGCGGTCGGTTCGCTCGAGAAACGCCTCGGCGTCATGCTGCTGAACCGCAGTACACGGAGTGTCACGCTGACGGATCAGGGGCAGCGCTATTACGATCGCATGAAGCCGCTCGTCGACGAGTTCGACGAAGCCGACAGCGAGATGACGAGCAGCACGCTCGATGTCACGGGCCTGGTCAGGATCGCGACGCCTTCGACCTTTGGCCGCCTGCACGTTCTTCCGCTGATCCCGGACTTGCTGGCATCGAGTCCCGGGCTTCGGGTCGATCTCGTTCTCTCGGACTTCGTGCGGGACATGGTGGAAGATCGCATCGATCTCGCCATTCGAGTCGGCCGAGTCGACGATGCCGACGCTGTCGTCAAACGCGTGGCAAGCACGCGCCTCGTTTGTGTCGGCTCCCGGGACTATTTCGAGCGCCATGGCATTCCGAAGACGCCTGACGAACTCGTCGATCACAATTGCCTTCTGTATGGTGGCCTTTCGGAATCGGCCGCCAACTGGCCGTTCGTCGGCCCCGCCGGCGACTTCAGCGTGACCGTTCGCGGCAACTTGTCGTCGAACAGCGTCGAAACGATTCGGGCGGGTGTGCTGGCGGGTGTCGGAATCGGTCTCTTCACTCGGGCTTCGCTTACCGACGAACTCGCGCATGCCGGCATCGTCACCGTTCTCGACGAATTTTTGAAAGAAGCGAGAGACATCAGTCTCGTCTGGCCGAAACGCCGGTATGTGCCGGCACGCGTGCGCATGGTGACCGATTTCTTTTCCGCCGCCCTGGCCCAGCGCGATTAGGCAACCACGGGGCCGTCGCCGGATCGGCATCGAGATGATGCGAACCGAGGGACGACCAGCCACCACGACGGCCCGGATGCCGTGGCGGAGCGGTAGTCGCCCGGCGCGACGCCGATGCCGCCTGACGCGCGACGACGCGGCTCGCGCGTCCTGCGCGCGACCTATGCCTGAACCCCCACCCGATACCGGGTGGTTTGCCGATAGACGTCGCCCGGACGCACGATCGCTTCGTCGCGCAGGCCGTCCATGTTGACCTGATCCGGAAAGCCGCCCGCCTCGACGCACAGCGCCGCGTGTCGTGCGCACCGCGTGCCGCCGCTCACGCGCACGTCGTCGAGGTAGTTGCCCGTATAGAGTTGCAGGCCGCGCTGATCGGTCGACACGATCAACTCGCGGCCGCTCTCCGGATCGTAGACCCGTGCGACGGGCCGGACTTCGCGTGCGCCGTTGCCCACGACGAAGCAGTGATCGAAGCCGCGTGCGCGCGCCAGTTGCGCATGCGGCCAGTCGAGGCGCGCGCCGAGCGGCGCGCTTTGCCGGAAATCGAACGCCGTGCCCGTCACGTCGGCCGTCCCGATCGGGATCAGCGCATCGTCCACTTCGAGGAACGCGTCGGCGTCGATGTGCAGCAGATGGCCGCGCACGTCGCTGCCCGCGCGCCCGTTCAGGTTGAAGTAGCTGTGATTCGTCAGGTTCAGCGGTGTCGGCGCATCGGTCCACCCCGTATAGTCGATCGTCAGCGTACCGTCGTCGTCGAGCGTGTAGCGAACCTGTACGCTCACGTTGCCGGGGAATCCCGCGTCGCCTTCGGGCGAATCGAGCCGCAGCGTCAGCCCGCCGCTATCGTCGAGCACGTCCCACCGCGCGCGATGAAAACCGTTCGCGCCGCCGTGCAGCAGGTTGCCGTTCTCGTTGCGGTCGAGCAGGTAGTCGACGCCGTCGAGCGTAAAGCGCGCGCCGGCGATCCGGTTCGCCCATCGGCCGATCGTCGCGCCGAGATAGACCCCGGATTCGAGGTACTCGGCCGGCGTGTCGTGCGCGAGCACGATATCGGCAAAGCGCCCCGTGCGGTCGGGCGCGAGCCACGACACGACGGTCGCGCCGAGGTCGCTGACGACGACGCGCATCCCGTGCGCGTTGCGCAGCGTATAGCGCCGCACGGGCTCGCCGTCGGGCAACGCGCCCCACGGTTCGGCATGCACGCGCGCCACGCCGGGCGTCAGGTATGAGGAATCGGTATCGATATGCATGAGTGGATGTCGGATGGGCGGCGGGCGTCAGTTCGTGGTGGCCGCGCGTTCCTGATATTCGCGCGGCGTGCAGCCGAGTTCGCGCCTGAATACCGCGTACATGTACTGAAGCGACGTGAACCCGCAACGGATCGCGACTTCGGCACTCGACGCCTGCCGGCCGGCGAGCAGCGCCTGCGCGGCTTCGAGCTTGTGGCGCAGGATCTCCTGGTGCACGGTGCGCTGCAGTTCGCGCCGGAAGTGCTCCTCGAGCAGCGAGCGCGATACGCCGACATAGTCGGCGACCTGTTCGGTCTTGATGCCCTGGCACGCGTACTGGCGGATGAAATGCCGGGCACGCATCACGTGCGGGCTCGCGAGCGGCTGATGGCGCGTCGATTCGAGCACGTTGATGCCGACCGGCGGCACGAGAATGCGCTGCCCGGGAAAGCGCGCGCCGCGCAGCATCCGGTGCAGCAGGTGCGCGGCGGTGCGGCCCATTTCCTCGGTGCCCTGGATCACCGACGACAACGGAATGCGCGTCAGCGTGCGCGTGAGCGGATCGTTGTCGATACCGATGATCGCCACCTGTTCCGGCACCGCGATGCCGGCGATCAGGCACGCCTGCAGCAGGTGCCGCGCACGCGCGTCGGTTACCGCGATCACGCCGACCGGCTTCGGCAGCGCATGCAGCCAGCCGACCAGTTGTTCGATCGCGTGATTCCAGCCCGACGCGCTCGTCGACAGCCCGCGGTAGATCGGCGCGTCGAGCCCGTCCGCACGCGCGAGCCGGTCGAACGCCAGTTCGCGCTGCTGCGCCCAGCGGTTCTCCTGCGCGACCGGCAGGCTGTACATCGCGAAATGTGCGAGTCCCGCCCCGATCAGATGCGTGTAGGCGAGCGACACGAGCTTCGGGTTGTCCGTCGCAATATATGGGACGCCTTCCGGGTATTGCGCCGGATCCTCGTACGACGATCCGATCGCGACGATCGGCAGCGGTGAACCGGCGAGCGCGTCGGCGACGGCGGGGTCGTCGAAGTCCGCGATGATGCCGTCGCCGTCGAAACGCTCGATCCCGGTGAGCCGGCAGCGGAAATCGTCTTCGAGGAACAGGTCCCACACGACGCGCGTCGTGTGCAGATACTGGCCGATGCCGCTGATGATCTCGCGGTCGTAGACCTTGTTCGCGTTGAACAGCAGCGCGATGCGGTGCGGTGTCTGGGCGGATGGGGCGCGTGTCATCTCGGTGTCGGGTGAGCGCATCGGGGCGCCGTGCCGTTGTCTCCGGGGCGCGCTCGCGGGGGCGGCGCGCGGTGGTTTGGTGTACGGCGATTGTAGGACGGAACGTGCGCCGCGCGAACGCGGCTGGCAAGAAACATCAAGCGTGCTGCGCAATTTCGCAATTGCCGGCCGGCAGGCGTGCGGGCACGATCCAGCCAACGAATTCGGCCGCGTGCGTCGTCCCGACGTGCGTTGCGCTGCAACAAGAACCTGCACGGAGACGCCATGTCGTATTTCGAACACATTCCCGCAATTCGCTACGAAGGGCCGCAGTCGGACAACCCGCTTGCCTATCACCATTACGACCCCGAGCGACGCGTGCTGGGCAAGACGCTCGCCGAGCATCTGCGCATCGCGGTCTGCTACTGGCACACGTTCGTGTGGCCGGGTCACGACATCTTCGGGCAGGGCGCGTTTCAACGGCCTTGGCAACAGCCCGGCGACGCGCTCGAACGCGCGCGGATGAAGGCCGACGCCGCATTCGAGTTCTTCACGAAGCTCGGCACGCCGTTCTATACGTTCCATGACACCGACGTCGCGCCGGAAGGCGACAGCCTGCGCGAATACGCGGCCAATTTCGCGCGGATGGTCGACTATCTCGCCGAGCGTCAGCAGGCAACCGGCGTGCGGCTGTTGTGGGGGACCGCGAACCTGTTTTCGCACCCGCGCTTCGCGGCCGGCGCCGCGACGAACCCGAACCCCGACGTGTTCGCGTGGGCTGCGACCCAGGTGCGCCATGCGCTCGACGCGACCCACCGGCTCGGCGGCGAGAACTACGTGCTGTGGGGCGGACGGGAAGGCTACGAGACGCTGCTCAATACCGACCTGAAGCGCGAGCGCGACCAGTTCGCCCGCTTCCTGTCGATGGTCGTCGAGCACAAGCACCGGATCGGCTTCAAGGGCGCGCTGCTGATCGAGCCGAAGCCGCAGGAGCCGACCAAGCATCAGTACGACTACGACGTGGCGACGGTGCACGGCTTCCTCGTGCAGTACGGGCTGCAGAACGAAATCCGCGTGAACATCGAGGCGAATCACGCGACGCTCGCGGGCCATTCGTTCCATCACGAGATCGCGAACGCATTCGCGCTCGGCGTGTTCGGCAGCGTCGACGCGAACCGCGGCGATCCGCAGAACGGCTGGGACACCGACCAGTTCCCGAACAGCGTCGAGGAACTGACGCTCGCGTTCTACGAGATCCTGCGCCACGGCGGCTTCACGACCGGCGGGATGAACTTCGACGCCAAGGTGCGGCGCCAGAGCATCGATCCGGAAGACCTGTTCTACGGCCACGTCGGCGCGATCGACGTGCTCGCGCTCGCGCTCGAACGCGCGGCGGTGCTGGTCGAGAACGACCGGCTCGACGCACTGCGCCGGCAGCGCTACGCGCAGTGGGATAGCGAGTTCGGCCGCAAGATCCTGTCGGGCGGCTATACGCTGGAGTCGCTGGCGGCCGACGCGCTCGCGCGGGGCGTGGACCCGCGGCATGCAAGCGGCGCGCAGGAGCGGCTCGAGAACATCGTGAACCAGGCGATCTACGGGCTGCGCTGACGCCATGTACATCGGACTCGATCTCGGCACGTCGGGCGTGAAGGCGGTGCTGCTCGACCGCGACGGCGCGGTGCGCGCGAGCGCGAGCCGACCGCTCGCGGTGAACCGGCCGCAGCCGCGCTGGTCCGAGCAGGCGCCGCGCGACTGGTGGGACGCCGCATGCGGCGCGCTCGCCGCACTCGTGTCGGATGCGCGCACTGCCGGCATCGACCCGCGCGACATCGATGCACTCGGCCTGACCGGACAGATGCACGGTGCGACGCTGCTCGATGCCCACGGCGACGTGCTGCGCCCCGCAATCTTGTGGAACGACGGCCGCGCGGATGCCGAGTGCGAGGAACTCGAACGGCTCGCGCCCGCGCTGCGCACGGTGGCCGGCAACATCGCGATGCCGGGCTTCACGGCGCCCAAGCTGCTGTGGGTGCGCCGTCACGAGCCCGACGTAGCCGCGCGCATCGCCTACGTGCTGCTGCCGAAGGATTATCTGCGCTACCGGCTGACCGGCGCGTTCGCGACCGATCCGTCGGACGCCGCCGGCACGCTGTGGCTCGACGTCGCGAAGCGCGACTACGACGACACGTTGCTCGCCGCCTGCGGGCTGTCGCGCGCGCAGATGCCGGCCGTATTCGAGGGCAATCGCATCACCGGCACGCTGCTGCCGGCCGTCGCACGGGCGCTCGGCCTGCGCGAGATCCCGGTGGTGGCCGGCGGCGGCGACAACGCGGCCGGCGCGGTGGGCGTCGGAATCGTGCGGCCCGGCGACGCGCTGCTGTCGCTCGGCACGTCGGGCGTGTATTTCGCGGTGTCGGACGGGTTCCGCGCGAATCCCGAATCGGCGGTGCACAGCTTCTGTCATGCGCTGCCGGGCACGTGGCACCTGATGTCCGTGATGCTGAACGCGGCCGGCTGCGTCGACTTCACCGCGCAACTGGCCGGTTACGACGGCGTCGCGGCGCTGCTCGACGATGCGGAAACGAACGCACGCGCGAGCCGGCCGTGGTTCCTGCCGTACCTGAGCGGCGAGCGCACGCCGCACAACGACGTGAACGCGAAGGGCGTGTTTTATGGGCTCACGCCCGACACGCGGCGCGCGGATCTCGCGAACGCGACGCTCGAAGGCGTCGGCTTCGCGCTGCTCGACGGCATCGACGCGCTGCATGCGGCCGGGCTGGCGCCCGACGGCATCACCGTGATCGGCGGCGGCTCGCGCAGTGCGTACTGGACGCAGATGCTCGCGGACCTGAGCGGCCGTGCATTGACGCTGCGCGCGGGCGGCGAGGTGGGGCCGGCGCTCGGCGCCGCGCGCCTCGCGCATCTCGCGCTCGAACCGGATGCGGCGCTCGCCGACGTGTGTCCGCAGCCGCCGGTCGTCGCAGTGCGCGAGCCCGATCCCACGCGGCACGCGTGGTATCGCGACGTGCGGCGGCCGACGTTTCGCGCGCTGTATCGTGCGCTCGAACCGGTGTTTGCGACGGGCGCGTGACGCACGTTGCCGTGACTCGATGCGGGCGGTGCAATCCGGCGGCCGCCCGCGGTTCGTGAGGTGGTTCCATAACAAGGAGTGGAGACATGAAATCC
Organism: Burkholderia sp. MSMB1459WGS; assembly: GCF_001534535.1. Lineage (NCBI taxonomy): Bacteria > Pseudomonadati > Pseudomonadota > Betaproteobacteria > Burkholderiales > Burkholderiaceae > Burkholderia > Burkholderia sp. MSMB1459WGS. Next base: position 111,256 of record NZ_LPMU01000007.1, on the reverse strand, counting down.
GTGACGCGTCGTACCGTATTGAGTTCGCTTGCCGGCGCCGCCGCGCTGGCCATGCTCGCGCTGGGCACGCCGCTCGCGCACGCGAGCAAGGACAAGCCCGAGATTGGCTTCTGCATCGACGATCTGCGCGTCGAGCGCTGGTCGCGCGATCGCGACTATTTCGTCGCGGCCGCGACGAAGCTCGGCGCGAAGGTGTCGGTGCAGTCGGCCGATGCAAGCGAGGAGCGGCAGATTTCGCAGATCGAGAACCTGATCTCGCGCGGCGTCGACGTAATCGTGATCGTGCCGTTCAACTCGAAGACGCTCGGCAACGTCGTCGCCGAAGCGCGCAAGGCCGGCATCAAGGTCGTGTCGTACGATCGCCTGATCCTCGACGCGGACGTCGACGCCTATATCTCGTTCGACAACGAGAAGGTCGGCGAGCTGCAGGCGCAGGGCGTGTTCGACGCGAAGCCGAAGGGCAATTATTTCCTGCTGGGCGGTGCGCCGACCGACAACAACGCGAAGATGCTGCGCGAAGGACAACTGAAGGTGCTCAAGCCCGCGATCGACCGCGGCGACATCAAGGTCGTCGGCCAGCAGTGGGTGCCCGAATGGAGCGCGTCGACTGCGCTGCGGATCGTCGAGGACGCACTGACCGCAAACAACAACAAGATCGACGCGATCGTCGCATCGAACGACGGCACGGCCGGCGGCGCGATCCAGGCGCTCGCCGCGCAGCATCTGGCCGGCAAGGTGCCGGTGTCCGGGCAGGATGCGGATCTGGCCGCGGTCAAGCGCGTGATCGCCGGCACGCAGACGATGACCGTCTACAAGCCGCTGAAGCTGATCGCGAGCGAAGCCGCGAAGCTCGCGGTCGATCTCGCGAAGGGCACGAAGCCCGCGTTCAACGCGCAATACGACAACGGCAAGAAGAAGGTCGATACGGTGCTGCTGCAGCCGACGCTGTTGACCAAGCGCAACGTCGACGTCGTCGTGAAGGACGGCTTCTACACCCAGGCCCAGCTGGCGAGCCAGTAAGCGTACGACGGGCGCGACGCGCGGTCGCCGCGACGGCGGCCGCGCTTACTGCGAGGCATGAACGAATGACGGAACCCTTGCTGACGATGCGCGGCATCGTCAAGGCATTCGACGGCGTGAAGGCGCTCGACGGCATCGACCTGACCGTGCGGCCCGGCGAATGCGTCGGGCTGTGCGGCGAGAACGGCGCGGGCAAGTCGACGCTGATGAAGGTGCTGTCGGGCGTATACCCGCACGGCACGTGGGACGGCGAGATCCGCTGGGAAGGCGCGCCGCTCGCGGCCTCCGGCGTGCGCGACACCGAGCGCGCGGGCATCGCGATCATCCACCAGGAGCTGATGCTCGTGCCCGAGCTGTCGGTGGCCGAGAACATCTTCCTCGGCAACGAGATCACGCTGCCGGGCGGGCGCATGAACTTCGCGGCGATGGTCCGGCGCGCCGAGGAGCTGCTGCACGAATTGCGGATCGACACGATCAACGTCGCGCAGCCGGTGATGAACTACGGCGGCGGCCACCAGCAGTTGATCGAGATCGCGAAGGCGCTGAACAAGCACGCGAAGCTGCTCATCCTCGACGAACCGTCGTCGTCGCTGAGCGCGTCGGAGACGCGCATCCTGCTCGACATCGTGCGCGACCTGAAGCGCCGCGGCGTCGCGTGCGTCTACATCTCGCACAAGCTCGACGAGGTGGCGGCCGTATGCGATACGGTCACCGTGATCCGCGATGGACGTCATGTCGCGACCGAGCCGATGAATGCGCTGACCACCGACCGCATCATCGCGATGATGGTCGGCCGCGAGATCCGCGACCTGTATCCGCGCGAGCCGCACGAGATCGGCGACGTCGTGCTCGACGTGCGCCACGTGACGTGCCGCGACGTGACGAACGCGCGCCGCAAGCGCGTCGACGACGTGTCGTTCAGCGTGCGGCGCGGCGAGATTCTCGGCGTGGCCGGACTCGTCGGCGCGGGCCGCACCGAGTTGATGCAGGCGATCTTCGGCGCGTATCCGGGCGCGTGCACGGCGAGCGTGACGATGAACGGCCGGCCATTGTCGATCCGCTCGCCGGCCGACGCGATCCGCGCCGGCATCGCGATGGTGCCGGAGGACCGCAAGCGCCACGGCATCGTGCCGCAGCTCGGCGTCGGCCACAACATCACGCTGGCGGTGCTGCAGCGCTTCGCGGCGCGCGGGCGGATCGACGCGGCGGCCGAGCTCGACGCGATCCGCACCGAGATGCAGCGGCTGTCGGTGCGCGCCGCGCATCCGTTCCTGTCGATCGCGAGCCTGTCCGGCGGCAATCAGCAGAAGGCGGTGCTCGCGAAGATGCTGCTGACCGAGCCGCAGGTGCTGATCCTCGACGAGCCGACGCGCGGCGTCGACGTGGGCGCGAAGGCCGAGATCTACCGGCTCGTCTTCGCGCTGGCCAAGCGCGGCGTCGCGCTGATCGTCGTGTCGTCGGAACTGCCGGAGGTGCTCGGCCTGGCCGATCGCGTGCTGGTGATCGGCGAAGGCGAGTTGCGCGGCGATTTCGTCAACGAGGGCCTCACGCAGGAACAGATTCTCGGCGCCGCGCTGAAGCCAGCGCGGCTGCCCGCCGAACCCACCGCAGCGAGTGCGATATGAATTCCGAACTTTCTTCCTCGACCCCGGCGGCGCCGGATGCGGACGCGCGTCGTCCGGACGGCCGCGCGCCGCGGCTGGCGTTGCGCCATGTCTTCACGCGCTACAAGGTGCTCGCGCTGCTGTTCGCGGTCGTCGCGATCTGGGCGTTCTTCTCGGTGCTGACGGACGGCGCGTTCGTCACGCCGCGCAACGTATCGAATCTGCTGCGGCAGATGTCGATCACCGGCATGCTCGCGTGCGGCATGGTGTTCGTCATCATCGCGGGCGAGATCGACCTGTCGGTCGGCTCGCTGCTCGGGCTGCTCGGCGGCGTCGCCGCGATCCTCGACGTCAACCGCCACTGGCCGGTCGCGGCGACGGTTCCGGCCGTGCTCGCGCTCGGCGTGCTGATCGGGCTCTTCAACGGCTGGTGGTCGACCTATCGGCGCGTGCCGTCGTTCATCGTCGGGCTCGGCGGGATGCTCGCGTTTCGCGGCATCCTGCTCGGCGTGACGGGCGGCTCGACGATCGCGCCCGTGTCCGACGGCTTCGTGTTCATCGGGCAGGGCTACCTGCCGCGCCTGGCCGGGGACGGCCTCGCGGTCCTGCTGTTCGCGGTCGCGACGCTGCTGGTGGTGCGGCAGCGCGGCACGCGGCGGCGCTACCGGCTCGCGGTCGCCCCGTTGTGGCAGGACGTCGCGAAGATCGTCGGCGCCGGGGCGGTGCTGTTCGCCTTCGTCGCGACGCTCGATCGTTACGGCGGTATTCCGGTGCCCGTGCTGCTGCTGCTCGTGTTGCTCGGCGTGTTCTCGTGGATCGCGACGCTGACCGTGTTCGGCCGGCGTATCTATGCGGTGGGTTCGAACCTGGAGGCGACGCGGCTGTCGGGCGTCGACACCGATCGCGTGAAGCTCGTGATCTTCGCGCTGATGGGGCTGATGTGCGCGTTTGCCGGCCTCGTCAACACGGCGCGGCTCGCGGCCGGGTCGCCGTCCGCCGGCTCGATGGGCGAACTCGACGCGATCGCCGCGTGCTTCATCGGCGGCACGTCGATGCGCGGCGGGTCGGGCACGGTCTACGGCGCGCTGATCGGCGCGCTCGTGATGGCGAGCCTCGACAACGGGATGTCGATGCTGGACGTCGACGCGTACTGGCAGATGATCGTCAAGGGCGCGGTGCTCGTGCTGGCGGTGTGGATCGACGTGGTGTCGCGGTCGAACCGGCGGTGACGAAGCCGTGTCGGCCGCGCATCGACACGGAGAAAGACCATGGCGCGAAACGCGATGCGCTTGCCGGACGGTGCCGGCGCCCGGGCCCTTCGCGATGCCGGATGCAGGTCAGTGCCCGGCCTGGATGACCCGCGCTACCGGCAAGTGATCGCGGATGCACTGCGGCGCTGCTGCGCGAGCGTTCCGACGCGCTTGCCGAAGCACTCGCGTTCGCGATGCGCATCGCCGACCCGTGCGGCCGGCCGCGGCCCGATGCGCCGCGCGTCATGGCAGCGGCGCGCCCCATGCCGCCGTCACGTCGCCGCCGAGCCGCCATTCGCTGAACGGACGGCGCGGCGCGACGATCGCCGGCAGGCGGCGATCGTGAAAGCGCGCGTAGTACGGCTCGACCCAGCTCAGTTCGTCGCGAAACGTCCAGGGGAACAGGTCCTGCTTGATCGGCGTGATCTTCGTGAAACTCGCGGGATCTTCCACTGCGTCGATCACGAGGTTCGCGAGGCGGTCGATCGCGCCGTCGTTTTCGCGGTAGAGATCGATGTTGCGCCGCTGAACGAGTTCGGCCGCGAATACGAGAGGCAGCAGCGCGAACGTGTGATAGTGAAGCGCGCGGGCGCCGCGCTTGACCTCGCGCTCGAGCGAACCGTCCGGGCGGATGTCGCGGATGCCTTCGCGCACCCGCAGCAAGCCGGAATCGATCAGGCTTGCATTGTCGGTCACGGTGCCGATCGCGATCAGGTCGAGCCCGGCCCAATACACGAGGTTGTTGTGCAGATGGTTGATCGCTTCGGCATTGCGGGTCGCGATCGCGATGCGTTCGAGCCACGGGTCGATCGCGTTGAATGCCGCGCGATTCGCTTCGCGCAACCCGTGCGGCATGCGCAGGATCACCATCGCGAAATCGGTGCCGGCCCACGAACGTTCGTAGTAGCCCTGATAGCCGGAGATCGGGCCCATCAACGCATCCGATTGCGCCCAACCGTCGAGTAGCGTCAACGCGCACGACCAGTCGCCGCGATCCGCCGCCGTGTTCAGCTTCGCGACGAAGTCGCGCATCGGCTTCACGTCTCGCGCATAGCCGGTGGGGTCGTCGTAGTAGCCGGGCGGGTCGATCGTCCGCACGGGCGGCGGCACTTCGCATGCATGGCTGGCGGAGGCCGTGCCGGCGAATGTGCCGACGGCGAACAGGACGGCGCACAAGGTTCGAACGGAAAGGGCGCGCATGGGGCTCGACGGGGAAGTTTCGGGCGGGATGCCGAACCGAAGGCAGTCTAGCGCCCGGGGCTTTCGCCCAGCTTTCCACGGCGAGCCGTTGCCGATCCGGCCCGGCTGGCCGTCGGCGCGACGCGTCGCAGCCGTGGCGGCTGCGCGCGACATGCAATACGCAATTCTGTCGTCCTCGACTGCCAGCCCGATCCGATGAAGCGTCCGGCGTTCTCCACCCAACTCGTCATGCCGTGGGCACTCGTCGCGGCGCTGCTGCTCGCGCTGGGCGCGCGGTTCGTGGTCGGCGGCTGACGCGCGATGCCGGTCAGCCGCCACGCGCGACTCAGAACGAGTAGGCGAGCGACGCGAACAGGCTGCGCGGCGCGCCCGGCGTGACCCACAGGCTGTTGTACGAGCTGACGTAGGTCGTGCGATTGAACAGGTTGTTCAGCACGACCGACGCACGCAGGTGTTTGTTGACCTGAAGATAGCCGTTGAGTTGCACGGTCGCATAGGCCGGCAGCTCGAAGCCGTCCTGCGTGTTGGCGGTGTTGCCCGCGCGGCGCCCGACGTAGATCACGCCGGCACCGGCGCCGGCCTTGTCCGCGAACGGCAGGGTCGTCTCGTACATGAGCAGCGCGCTGCCGCTCAACCGCGGTACGTCGACGAGGCGCGAGCCGGGCGCCAGCACGGTATCGTGCGTGACCTCGGCGTCGACGTACGCGAAGTTGGCGATGCCGCGCAAGCCGTGACCGAGATCGCCGCTCCATTCGAATTCGACGCCGCGGCTGCGCACTTCGCCGGCCGCGCGCGAGAAGCCGGCATTGGCCGGATCGGCGGTAAGCACGTTGCGCTTGGTGACGTAGAACGCCGAGACGGTCGTGAGCCAGCGTGTGCCCGCCCATTTCGCGCCGGCTTCGTAGCCGCGGCCCTTTTCGGGATCGAACGCACGGCCGCCGACGTCGGCGCCGTTGTTCGGCCGGAACGAATACGCGGTGTTCGCATACAGCGACAATGCCGGGCTCATTTCGTACACGACGCCGAGACGCGGGCTCACCGCGGTCTGCAACTGGCTCGTCGTCACGCCTTTCAGGCGGTTGTCGATCGACTGGTGGAAGCGATCCCAGCGCAGCCCGGCCAGGATCTTCCAGTGCGGCCCGAACGCGAGCGTGTCCTGCGCGTAGACGCCTTGACCGTCGTCGCGTTCGAGCAGGTTGGTCGCGGTGCGCGGCGTCGGCGCGGGCTGGCCGTAGACCGGATCGAAGATGTCGATCGCATACGGCGCGGCGGCGGTCGGTGTGGAGCGGGTGACGAACTGGTCGTAGTTGAAGCGGTACGCATCGACGCCCATCACGAGCGTATGGCCGATGCCGCCCGTGCGGAACGAGCCGGCCGTCTCGAGGCGGCCTTGCAGGTCGTTCGAGTGAAACGCGACTTGCCGGTAGCGGCGCCACAGCGTGCGGCCGTCCTTCTGCAATGCGAAGGCTTCGGACGAGCGCCCCGACAGGTCGGTGTTGCGTTGCGCGACGCCGGCATTGATCGACCAGCTGGAATCGATGCGATGCTCGAGCGTGAACTGGTGGCCCGTGTTGCGCACGTCGTAGTCGCCGTCGCGCGGCTCGCCGAGGAAGCGCGACGCGGGGATCGCGCCAAGCTGCCCGTTGACCGCGAGCACGCCGCGATCGAGCGGCGCGCGCTGACGCGCACTCTCGAACTCGTAGTGGAGCGTCGTGTCGGCGCCGATGTCCCAGGTGAACGACGGCGAGAACAGGTAGCGCTTGCTCGACACCGTGTCGCGAAAGCTGCCGTTGTTCTCGTTCATCGCGACGAAGCGGTACGCCAGCGATTTCGTGACGGGGCCGGTCGAATCGAGCGTCTGGCGCAATGCGCCGTAGCTGCCGGCCGACACGCCGATGGTGTTCGCGCGTGCGAATTGCGGCTGCTTCGTCGTGTAGCTGATGATCCCGCCCGGATCGCCGCGGCCATACAGCGCGGACGCCGGCCCCTTGAGCACTTCCATGCGCTCGAGGTTGACGGTGTCGCGCGGCACGCTCATCCCGCGATTCCACGAGAAGCCGTTGACCAGATAGTCGGTGCCGGACGTGTTGCCGTCGCCGGCGAAGCCGCGCACCGCGTAGTTGTCCCAGAGGCCGCCGAAGTTGTTCTGGCGCGAGACGCCCGCGACCCAGTCATAAAGATCGTCGCCGCGCGTGGCGGCCACCGTCTGGATCAGCTTCGTATCGACGCTGCTGACGGCGAACGGAATCTCCATCACGTCCGCCTCGCTACGCGTCGCGCTCGTCGATTCGCGCGTGCGAAACGGCGCCGTCGCGCGTTGCGCGGACACCTCGATGGTCGGCAGCGCCGCTTCCTGTGCGTCGGCGGCGCCCATGCCGGCCGTGCCGACGACGATGGCCATCGGTGCGGCCGCCCAGTTCCTCCTGCTCATACTCCTCCCTTTTTGGTGTGTTTCGCGTTCGGGCACGGCGGGCGGCCTCGCGCCGACATCGGTGTTCCAAACAGTACATTTGCGCGGCAATTTAATGCAAATGAGAGGCATTTGCAATCGTAATTTCGAGATTGGGCGGGGGAAGGGAAGCGGAGTGTTACCAGCCGTTCAATGAGGGGAAGGCAGGGACGGAAGTCAGGCCCGCCTCGCGTGACGACGCGCTCGCCGACGCGTGCCGGCGAGTGCGCACTCAATCCGGATCGGCTTTGAGCCCGCCTTCGATCCACCGCGCTTCTGACGCACGAAGATGTGCGCGGATCGCCGTCTGCGCGGCGATCGGATCGCCGGCTTGCAGTGCGAGGAGCACGTCCTCGTGCTCGCGCACGGCGGCGGTCCAGGTCTGAGGATTCTCCGCGTGGCCGCGCATGGCCGTCGCGATCGGGTCGTGGCGGCTGTCGAACAGCTCGCCGACGAAGCGGGTGAGCACCGAATTGCCGGCGGCTTCCGCGATCAGCATGTGGAACTGCCGGTCGGCTTCGACCGGGGATTTGCCGGCCTCCGCGAGCCGCTTCATGCGCTGCACCGTGCGGCGCAGGCGCTCGAGCATCGCGGCCGTCATCCGCGCGGCGGCCAGCGCGGCGACGCTGCCTTCGACGGCCGCGCGGGCCTGCATCAATTCCGACGGGCTGTCGCCGAGCGTGGCCATCGGGCCGACAGCATCGGCCGCCGTGTCGCGCACATACACGCCGGAGCCCATCCGGATCTCGATCTGGCCGCCGATTTCCAGTGCGATCAGCGCCTCGCGAAGCGACGGGCGCGAGACGCCGAGCGTCAGCGCCAGCTCGCGTTCCGGCGGCAGCCGCTCTCCGATCGCGAACTCGCCCTGGCGAATCAACGCGACGATCTGGGCCGCGACCGATTGGTAAAGCCGCTTGGGTTCTGTCGATTTCATCCGATGCAGTGGGATCAATGCGCTTTCGGCGCAAGCGCGTGTCGCGGAGTCTATCACGCGCGCCGCTTCGCCCAGTGTGGCGGCCCGTCGATCCCGATGTCCGGGTTTTCACCATTGGTAAGATCAGATGTGAATAGTTAAATTGGCTTGACCAAAATTGGTTTGATTGCTGTAATTCATCTAAATTGGACTGACCAGAGGATGCCGAGGTCGATCCACCCCAAGGAGACGCAATGGCATTGCCTCGCAATCTGCCCGATCAGGTCGTCCAGGACGAAGCGGACCGGGAGATCCTGTGCCTGGAAGGGATTCGCAAGCGCTTTCCGGGCGTGCTGGCGCTCGACGGCATTCGCCTCGACCTGCGCCGCGGCGAAGTGCATGCGGTGTGCGGCGAAAACGGTGCGGGCAAATCCACGCTGATGAAGATCATCAGCGGTCAGTACCTCCCCGACGAGGGCGTCGTTCGCTATCGCGGCGCGCCGGTGCGCTTTCGTTCGGCCTCCGAAGCGCAGGCGGCCGGCATCGCGATCATTCACCAGGAGCTCAATCTCGTCCCGCACCTGAGCGTGGCGGAGAACCTGTTCCTCGCACGCGAGCCGCGGCGCGGGCCGTTCGTCGATACGAGGCGCATGAATGCGGACGCGGCGCGCTGCATCGCGCGAATCGGCCTGAACGTCGCGCCGACGACGAAGGTCGGCGTGCTGTCCATCGCGCAGCAGCAAATGGTCGAGATCGCGAAGGCGCTGTCGCTCGATGCGCGCGTGCTGATCATGGACGAACCCACGTCGTCGCTGACGGAAGCGGAAACGGTGCAGCTCTTTCGCATCATCGAGGAACTGCGCGCCGACGGCGTGGCGATTCTGTATATCTCGCACCGGCTCGACGAAATGGCGCAGATCGTCGATCGCGTGACGGTGTTGCGCGACGGGCGCCATATCTCGACGGACGATTTCGCCGACGTGAGCATCGACGACATCGTCGCGCGCATGGTCGGACGCTCGCTCGACGACGCCTATCCGTCGCGGCAGTCGGCGCCGACGGACGACGTGCTGCTCGACGTGCGGGACCTGCGCCGCGACGGCGTGTTCGGGCCGGTGTCGCTCGCATTGCGCCGCGGCGAGATCCTGGGTTTCGCGGGATTGATGGGCGCCGGGCGCACCGAGATCGCGCGCGCGATCTTCGGTGCGGACCGTCCCGACGGCGGCACGATCGCGCTGCACGGCCGGCCCGTGACGATCCGCTCGCCGCGCGAGGCGATCCGGCACGGCATCGCGTATCTGTCGGAGGACCGCAAGACGGAGGGGCTCGCGCTGTCGATGCCCGTCGCGGCGAATCTCACGCTCGCGAACGTGCGCGGCATCGCGTCGCGTCTCGGGTTCCTGCGCTTCGACGACGAATTGAACGTGGCGCGCCGCTACGTGCAGGACCTCGCGATTCGCACGCCGTCCGTGCATCAGCGCGTGCGCAACCTGTCCGGCGGCAACCAGCAGAAGGTCGTCATCGGCAAATGGCTTTACCGCGGCTCGAAGATCCTGTTCTTCGACGAGCCGACGCGCGGCATCGACGTCGGCGCGAAATTCGCGATCTACGGGCTGATGGACCGGCTCGCCGCCGACGGCGTCGGCGTGGTGCTGATCAGTTCGGAACTGCCGGAGCTGCTCGGCATGACCGACCGGATCGCCGTTTTTCACGAAGGTCGATTGACCGCATTGCTCGACACGAAACACACCAGTCAGGAGGAGATCATGCACTACGCGTCGGGGCGTTCCCATGCTTGAAATGACATCCGATCGAAGCCAGGCCGACGAACGGGCGGCGCGACAGCGGCGGCGCGACCTGATCCAGAAGTTCGCGGCGCTGGGCAGTCTCGTCGTGCTCGTGTTCGCGTTCTCGATCTCGAGCGCGGCGTTCTTCTCGGTCGACAACCTGATGACGGTCGGCCTGCAGGTCACGTCGATCGCCTATCTGGGCGTGGCCGCGACCTGCGTGATCATCACGGGCGGCATCGACTTGTCGGTCGGCTCGGTGCTCGCGCTGGCCGGCGTGTGCGCGGCGCTGCTGGTCAAGGCCGGCGTGCCGGTGCCCGCCGCGATGGCGGCGGGCGTCCTGGTCGGCGCGCTGTGCGGGCTCGTCAACGGCATCTGCGTGACGCAGATGGGCCTGCCGCCGTTCATCGCGACGCTCGGCATGATGCTGGTCGCGCGCGGCATCGCGCTGCAGATCACGGGCGCGCGGCCGGTATCGGATCTCGGCGACGCGTTCGGCGCGCTCGGCAACGGCGCGCTGTTGCGGATCTCGCGCATCGGCGCGGACGGGTTCCCCGACACGACCTTTCCCGGCATTCCGTATCCGGTCGTGATCATGGTCGTGCTGTTCGTCGTGGTGTCCGTCCTGCTGTCGAGAACGGCGCTCGGCCGTCATATCTACGCGGTCGGGTCGAACGCGGAGGCGGCCCGGCTGTCGGGCGTGAACGTGCAGGGCGTGAAGCTGTTCACCTACGTGCTGTCCGGCGCGCTCGCGGGCGTGACCGGCTGCGTGCTGATGTCGCGGCTCGTCACCGGGCAGCCGAACGAGGGCGTGATGTACGAGCTCGACGCGATCGCCAGCTCGGTGATCGGCGGCACGTCGCTGATGGGTGGCGTCGGCACGATTTCCGGCACGGCGATCGGCGCGTTCGTGATCGGCGTGCTGCGCAACGGCCTGAACATGAACGGCGTGTCGAGCTTCATCCAGCAGATCATCATCGGCGTCGTGATTCTGGGCACGGTGTGGATCGACCAGTTGCGCAATCGCCGGCCCTGACCGGCAGCAAGCAGTCCCTACCAACGAGAAGCGGAGCGAGACATGAACAAATCCATCCTGCTGGCGGCATCGGCGTGCGTGTTCGCGGTATGCAGCAGCGGCGCGCAGGCGGCGGGCGGCGAGATCGCCGTGATCGTCAAGACGGTCAATTCGAATTATTGGCAGAACGTGCAGAAAGGCGCGAAGGCGGCGCTCGACGGAGCCAAGGGCTACACGATGACGTTCCAGGGGCCGGCGGCCGAGTCGGACATCAGCGGGCAGGTCAACATGGTCGACAACGCGGTCACGCGTCATGTTGCGGGCATCGTGCTCGCGCCGTCCGACCCCGATGCACTCGTCCCCGCGATCAAGAAGGCGTGGGAAGCGCACATTCCCGTCGTGCTGATCGACTCGGCCATCGCGGACGCCGGCAAGCCGTATTACCAGGCGTTCCTGTCGACCGACAACGAGAAGGCGGGCGCGCTGTGCGCGAAAGCGCTGATCGACCGCGTCGGGCAATCCGGCAAGATCGCGATCATGTCGTACGTGCCGGGCGCGGGCTCCGAGGTCAGCCGCGTCGGCGGGTTCCGCAAATATATCGAGAGCCATTCGAAACTGCAGATCGTCGGTCCGTACTACTCGCAATCGCAAATGGCGACCGCGCTGAACCAGACGACCGACGTGCTGTCGGCGAACCCGGACCTGAAGGGCATCTTCGGCGCGAACGAGCCGACCGCGGTCGGGATGGGCCGCGCACTGAAGCAGTCGGGCAAGGCGGGCAAGGTGGTGGCGATCGGGTTCGACGGCAACGAGGATCTGCAGGGCTTCGTGCGCGACGGCACCGTGCAGGCGATCGCCGTGCAGGGATCCTGGCAGATGGGGAACCAGGGCGTGCGCACGGCGCTCGACGTCATCGCGCGCAAGCCCGCGCCGAAGCTGATCGATACCGGCGTCGTGATGGTCGACAAGCAGAACCTCGATTCGCAGGCGGCGAAGAATGTCTTGTACTGACCGGCCGTGCCGCTTTCCCGTATCGAGTCGCGACTCATGAACGCAAACGACACGCACAGCTTGCCGCGCAGCGGGATGACGATGTCGGCCCTCGGTCTCGGCTGCTCGCAGCTGGGCGGCCTTTATCGCCCGATGTCGGCCGTCGATGCCGCCGCGCTCGTCGACGCCGCGTGGGCGGCCGGCCTGCGCTATTTCGATACCGCGCCGTTTTACGGCTACACGCTGTCCGAGCGGCGCGTGGGGGCGGCGCTCGCCCCGCGCGAGCGCGGCGCCTTCACGCTCAGCACGAAGGTCGGGCGGCTGATGCGCGCCGACGCGAGCGTGCGGCCGGGCGACGACGGCTGGGCCGAGCCGCTGCCGTTCCGGCCGGTCTACGACTACAGCTACGACGGGATCATGCGCTCGCACGACGACAGCCGGCAACGGCTCGGGCTCGCGCGAATCGACATGCTGTACGTGCACGACATCGGCGCGATGACGCACGGCGATCGTCACGCGCACTATTGGGAACAGTTGACTCGCGGCGGCGGGTTTCGCGCGCTGGAGGCGCTGCGCTCGGGCGGCGAGATCGGCGGGTTCGGTCTCGGCGTGAACGAATGGGAAGTCGCGGCCGATGCGTTGAACGAAGCGGCGCTCGACGCCGTGCTGCTGGCCGGCCGCTACACGCTGCTCGAACAGACGGCGCTTGAACCGCTGCTCGACGCGTGCGCCCGTGAAGGGACGGGCATCGTGATCGGCGGCGTGTTCAACTCCGGCCTGCTCGCCGGCAACGGCAAGTTTAACTATGCGGACGCGAGCGCCGACGTGATCGACAAGGCCACGCGGCTCGGCACGCTGTGCAACCGCTTCGACGTGCCGCTTCCCGCCGCTGCGTTGCAGTTTCCGTTCGGCCATCCGGCCGTCGTGTCGTGCGTGGTCGGCGCGCGCAGCGTGGCCCAGTTGAAGCAGAACATCGCATGGTTCGAGCGCCCCGCACCGGCCGAACTATGGGATGCGCTGCGCGACGAAGGCCTCATCGCTGCGCACGCACCGGCACCGGCACCGGGAGCACGCGCATGACCGTTCGCATCGACGCCCATCAGCACTACTGGCGGATCGGCGCGCGGGCCGGCTGCTGGCCGCCGGCCGAACTCGACACGATTCACCGGGATTTCGGCCCCGCCGATCTGGCGCCGCTGCTCGATGCCGCGCGCATCGACACCACCGTCTTCGTGCAATCGCTGCCGAGCGAAGCCGACACGCGCTTTCTGCTCGATCTCGCGGCCGCCACGCCGAGTGTCGGCGCCGTGGTCGGCTGGGTCGACATGAAGGCCGACGACGCGCCGGTGCGGATCGCGGCGTTCGCCTCCGCGCCGAAGGCGCGCGGCTTGCGACCGATGCTGCAGGATCTGCCCGACGACGCGTGGATCGACGATCCGCAACTGGATCGCGCGGTCGCCGCGATGCTCGAGCATCGGCTCGGTTTCGATGCGCTGGTGATGCCGCGCCATCTCGATGCGCTGCATGCATTCGCGCGACGCCATCCGGATCTGCCGATCGTGATCGACCACGGCGCGAAGCCTTTCATCGAGCGCGGCGTGCTGCAGCCGTGGCTGTCGGCGATGCGCAGGCTCGCGAGCCTGCCGAACCTGCATTGCAAGCTGTCCGGCCTGTGGACGGAGGCCGGGCCGTCGGCCGGCCCGGATGCCGTGCGCGCGCGCACGCGGCCGTATGTCGATGCGCTGGCCGAGCTGTTCGGGCCGACGCGCCTGATGTGGGGCAGCGACTGGCCGGTGTTGCGGCTGGCGTCGGCGTGCGGCGGCTACGGCGAATGGCTGGCTGCATGCGAGGACGACTGCGCGCGGCTGCTCGGCTCCGCTGCGCTGGCCGACCTCTTCGGCGGCAACGCGCGCCGCTTTTACCGGATCGACACAGCACGCCACGACGAATGAACCATAACGAAAGGAACCCGACATGCTCAGCGTGATTTGCGAATCCCCCGGCGTGCTGCGCGTACAGCAGCGCGAGCTGCCCGTGCGCGGCAGCGGCGAAGTGCTGCTGCGCGTGCAGCGCGTCGGCATCTGCGGCACCGATCTGCACATCTTCACCGGCAACCAGCCGTATCTCGACTATCCGCGCGTGATGGGGCACGAGCTTTCCGCGGTCGTCGTGGAGGCGGAACCCGAGTCGGGGCTCGGCGCCGGCGACGCGGTGTACGTGATGCCGTATCTGTCGTGCGGACACTGCGTCGCATGCCGTCACGGCAACACGAACTGCTGCGTGAACATCAAGGTGCTCGGCGTGCATCGCGACGGCGCGCTGGCCGAATACCTCAGCGTCCCCGCGCAATTCGTCCACAAGGCCGACGGCATTTCGCTCGACCAGGCGGCGATGCTGGAATTTCTCGCGATCGGCGCGCATGCGGTGCGGCGCGCCGACGTCCGTGCCGGGCAGCGGGCGCTGGTCGTCGGCGCCGGGCCGATCGGCATGGCCGCGATGATTTTCGCGAAGCTGCGCGGCGCCGACGTCACGTGCCTCGACACGCGGGCCGACCGGCTGGCGTTTTGCCGCCAGCACCTGGCGGTCGATGCGGCGGTGGAGGTGGGGGAAGACGATGCGGCGCACCTCGCGTCGTTGACGAACGGCGAGTATTTCGATGCGGTATTCGACGCGACGGGCAACCTCGATGCGATGAATCGCGGCTTCGAATTCGTCGCGCATGGCGGCAAATACACGTTGATCTCGATCGTGCGCGGGCACGTCGCGTTTTCGGATCCCGAATTCCACAAACGGGAAACCACGCTGCTCGCGAGCCGCAATGCGACGGCCGAGGATTTCGCGACGGTGCTCGACGCGATGCGCGCGGGGCGCATTCCAGATCGCGCGCTGAACACGCACCGGATGCGGCTCGAAGAGGTGCCGGACGCGTTTCCGCGTCTGCTGGAAGCGGGGCAGACCGTCGTGAAGGCGCTCGTCGAATGCTGAGCGAACGAATCCGGCACGCGGAGCGCACGCGATGACGCCGCCGATCCTGCAGTTCGGCACGAGCCGCTTCCTGCTGGCGCACGTCGACCTGTTCGTGTCCCAGGCGCTGGACGACGGCAACGCGATGGGCGGCATCGGTATCGTGCAGACGACCGGCAATCCGGCCAGCCGCGCCCGCATCGACGTGCTGCGCGCCACCGGTCGCTATCCGGTGCGGATTCGCGGGCGCGACCGCGGCGGCATCGTCGACGAAGTCGTCGAATGCCGCGCCGTGCAGCGCGCGTGGGGTGCCGAGCGCGACTGGGCGGAGATACGCCGTGCCGCGGTCGAGACGGTGCGCGTCATCGTGTCGAACACCGGCGACGCAGGCTATCGCGCCGATCCGCGCGACGCCGCGGACTTGCTGGACCGGCCGGAGCAAACCCCGCGCGGCTTTCCGGCAAAGCTGCTCGCGCTGCTGCATGCGCGCTGGCAGGTGCGACCCGACGACGGCATCTCCGTCCTGCCTTGCGAATTGGTGACCAACAACGGCGACACGCTGCGCGACATCGTGCTGGACCTCGCGCGCCGATGGCGGCTGCCCGACGCGTTCGCCGACTATCTGTGCAACCGTTGCGTGTGGGTCAACTCGCTCGTCGACCGCATCGTGTCCGAGCCGCTGCATCCGGTCGGCGCGATCGCGGAGCCCTATGCGCTGTGGGCGATCGAACGGCGTGCCGGCATGGCGCTGCCGTGCCGGCACGCGCAGATCGTCGTCACCGACGATTTGCGCAGCCACGAGCGCCTGAAGCTGTTCTTCCTCAATCTCGGGCACAGCTGGCTCGCGGAGCAGTGGCTCGCGGCGGGGCGCGACGCATCGGAAACCGTGCTGGACGCGATGCACGATGCGCGGCTGCGCGACGGCCTCGAGGCGGTGTGGCGCGATGAAGTCGCGCCGGTATTCGTCGCGCTGGGCTTGCGCGAAACGGCGGAACGGTACGTCGACAGCGTGCGCGAGCGTTTTCTCAATCCGTTTCTCGCGCATCGCATCGCCGATATCGCGGTCAACCATCGCGAGAAGGTGGCGCGGCGGATCGAGCCGTTGCTCGCGCTCGCGGATTCGCTGACGCTGACGGCCGAACAACCCCGGTTGCGGCAACTCGTCGCCCGCCATGGCCCGGCGGCCGGCGATCCGGCGGCCGGCGCAACGACAGGGAGACATGCATCGTGAAGCAACCGGCAATCGTGATCCTTCACGGCGACGACAACGTCGCCGTCGCACTCGACGCACTGGCGCCGGACGTGCCGATCGACGTGCGCGGCGCGCCGTTGCGGCCGGCGGCCGCGGTGCCGGCCGGCCACAAGATCGCCACGGCGCCGATCGCGCGCGGCGACGCGATCGTCAAATGCGGGCAGCCGATCGGCATCGCGCTGCGAGACATCGACGCGGGCGAGCACGTGCACGTGCACAACGTCGGGATGCCCGAGCGGCATGCGCATGACGACGCGCGTGCCGGCGACGCGCACGAGGTTCCGGCCGATCGCGCCGATACCTTCGACGGATTCGTGCGGCCCGACGGCAGCGTGGGAACCCGCAACTACGTCGGCGTGATCGCGAGCGTCAACTGTTCGGCGAGCGTCTGTCATGCGATCGCCGATGCATACCGGCACGGCGCGCTCGATGCGTTCGGTCATGTCGACGGCGTCGTCGCGATCACCCATCAGAGCGGCTGCGGCATGTCGGCAACCGGGGACGGCATCGAACTGCTGCGGCGCACGCTCGTCGGCTATGCACGGAACCCGAACTTCGCCGGCGTGTTGCTCGTCGGCCTCGGGTGCGAGGTCAACCAGGTCGGGGCGCTCGCGCAACGGCTCGATGCGGCCGCGCCGGGCACCGTGCGCACGCTGGTCATCCAGGACGAGGGCGGGGTGCGCGATACCGTGGCCCGCGGCGTGTCGATCGTGCGCGAATTGGTGGAGGCGGCCGACGGCGCGCGTCGCAGCGCGGTGCCGGCGTCGCGGCTGAAGGTCGGCCTGCAATGCGGCGGGTCCGACGGCTACTCGGGCATCACGGCGAACCCGGCGCTCGGCGCGGCCGTCGACCTGCTGGTCCGCAACGGCGGCACCGCGATTCTGTCCGAGACGCCCGAGATCTACGGCGCCGAGCATCTGCTGATCGCGCGGGCGGCCTCGCGCGACGTGGCCGAGCGTCTGCGCGGCAGGTTGCAGTGGTGGGAGCGCTACGTTGCCGATCACGGCGGCGAAATGAACAACAACCCGTCGCCCGGCAACCTCGCCGGCGGCATCACGACGATTCTCGAGAAGTCGCTCGGCGCGGTGTCGAAGGGCGGGCGCTCGCCGCTGCGCGCGGTCTACGATTATGCGGAGCCGGTGCGGCAAGCCGGGCTCGTGTTCATGGATACGCCCGGTTACGACCCGGTGTCGGCCACCGGGCAGATCGCCGGCGGCGCGAATCTCGTGTGCTTCACGACGGGCCGCGGTTCGGTGTTCGGCTCGAAGCCGGTGCCGACGATCAAGATCGCGACGACGACCGGCCTGTTCGAGCGGATGCGATCGGACATGGATTTCGACAGCGGCGGGATCGTCGCCGGTTCGCTCACGGTCGACGAAGCGGGCGCGCGGCTGTTTCGGCTGATGCTCGACGTCGCCTCCGGACGACGCTCCCGCAGCGAGGACAACGGTATCGGCGAACGCGAGTTCGTGCCGTGGCTGCGCGGCGCGGTCATGTGACGCGAAAGGCGATGTGCGACCGCGTGCGCAATCGGACAGCGAAGGAGAGGCCGCGATGGAAACCCGCATGAGCGAGCCGGCGATCGGCGAAACCGGCCACGGCGGCTCGCTGTCGGAACTGGAGAAGGGATTGCTCGATGAGGCGCTGCGGCTGCTCGCCGAGACGCGCGCGCGTGCGCTGGAACTCTGTGTCGAGGTCAGCCGGCGGCAGGGCGGCGCCGCGCCGGATGTTCACGATTTCAACCTGCCGACGATCATCGAACTGCAACGGCGCTTCGGTACGCGGTCTTGCCCGTGGGCGGCGCCGTTGCAGGATCGATCCTCGCGGCCGGCTACGCCGCCGACAGCGTGATCGACACGCCCGTCGCGGTGTAGACCGGCGTGGCCTTGAAGCCGTCGACCGTCACCGTCGAGAACTTCGCGGCAGCCGCCGCGCCGTCGATCAGCGCGATGGTGTCGCCGGCCTTCGGCGCGTAGCCGTTCACGAACTTCACGTGCAGCGTGCCGCCCGCGATGGTGAGCGGGCCGCCCACGCGAAGCCGCCCGCCGCCGTTGCCGTCGATGTCGAGTTCGAGCGTCGCGTTGTCGAGCTGCGTGTAGCGCGCGGCGATCGTCACCGGCGCGGCGGCCGCGATGCGCACGCTGCCGCCCGGGCCGACGTACACGTCTCCTTTGCCGAACGCCGTCGTCGACGCGGCTGCCAGCGTGCCGCCGCTCACCTGCGTGCCGCCCGTGTAGCCGTTGTTGCCCGCCAGCGTCAGCGTGCCGCTGCCCTGCAGCGTCAGCTTGCCGGTGCCCGCGACGTCGTTGCGCCACAGGTCGGCGGCATTGAAGCCGCCCTGCGACGCATCCATCGACACGATCACGTTGCCGTTGAACGCGCCGTAGCCGTCGGCCGCGGCGAACAGGTTCAGGCGGCCCCAGCCTTCCGCGTCGTCCATGACCGGATAGCCGGACGGCAGCTCGGTCGTTTTCAGCACGACGCGCCGCTGGTCGGCGCTCAGATACGGAAAACGCGTCTGCAGCAGAATCTCCGCGCCTTTCGGTACGACCGGCGGTGCGTTCGTCGATTCGAGCGCGCCGAAGCCGAACGTCATGCGGCGCAGGAACGCGGCGCGGTTCGCCGTGTAGTCGGCGAACCGGTCGGTGGCCGTCGTGCCGGAATGCGCGAATGCGGAGAACGTCGTGGCGCTCGTTCCCGTCAGTTGCTGCAGCGTCTGATGGGCTTGCGTGTAGGCGGCCTGCGCGTCGCCGGCGTACGCGGTCAGGTTCGCCGCGCTGACGGCCAGGGCGAGCATGCGGCCGCCGATCACGTCGAGCGGCGAATGCATGCCGGCCAGAATCCGGTTCTCGCCGAGCTCGAGGCCGCGGCTGACCATTTCCTGGAAGCGTTCCGGCACGAGCCACGCCATCGTCGTCGCATCGCGCACCGCCTCGGCCGTATGGCCGCTGATGAAGCCGCCGTCGGTCGCGGGCGTCGCGCTTTCGGCCGGCACGAGCGTCGGCGCGACGATCACGCTCGTGCTCCAGCGGTACGGACGCGCGTATTTGAAGAAGCGCTTGGACGGTTCGGTCGACGCGTTGTTGCCCATTTCGTTGAGCAGGTCGACGACCTTGCCGAAGCTGGCGTTGCCGCCGCTGCTGCCGACGCCGACGTTGTTGCCGGCGTCGTTGTACAGCACGGTCGTCGCATCGGCGGGCACGCTGGTGATGCTGGTCGTCTGCTGGGCCGCGGTGCGCCACGCGGCGGTGAGCGGACCCATGCCGTCGGTCACGCTGTATCCCTTGCCGCGCCGGTCGTCGTAGTACGCGGCATCGGCCTGTTGCGGCGTGCGCGCGGTCGTCGCGTCGATCACGTACTGCACGTTGGCCGACAGCACCGCATCGTTCAGGATCGTGCCGCACGGCACGCCGCTGTTCGGCAGCCCGGAGCAGGTCGACGGCGAGACGGCCGGAAACGCGCCGTTCGCCGGCGCGGACACGCCCGCGTCGACCAGCATCGTCGACGGTTGCCAGAGATCGAGGAAACGGCTCAACACGCGGACCGCGGCGTTGGTCGACAGCGTCGCATAGCGCGCATCGCCACGCTGGTTGGTCGCGACGTTGTCGACGAAAGCGGGCGCGCTCGGGATCGGCGCGCTGTCGACGAAGCCGGGGTCGGCGGGCGGCGCGGGCACGGCCGCGGCGATCGTGCCGGTCGACGCGACGTCGTCGCCGCCGCCGCAGGCAGCCAGTACGATCGCACTCGACAATGCCGCGACGTGCAGCGGGAAACGGCTTCGTGACGCAAACATGCAAGACTCCATCCTGATGGTCGAAGATGGAGGATTGTGGTGAGCGATCGTTACGCGGCCGTTACGGAATTGTTTCGCGTCGTCGTCGATACGCGACATTCCCACTATCTGGTTAATTTCCGCTACTTAACATGACGGGTGCGCGAACGCGTGCACCCGTCACCGATACGGGGCGGCGGACGCCGGCCTACGCGCCGGTCGCACGCGCGTCGAGCCGGAACAGCGATACGGCCTCGGCAAGCCGGCTGCCCTGTTCCTCGAGCGACTTCGATGCGGCGGCGGCCTGCTCGACGAGTGCCGCATTCTGCTGCGTGACTTCGTCCATTTGCGTGATGGCCAGATTGACCTGCTCGATGCCGCGGCTCTGCTCGCTCGATGCCGCGGCGATCTCGCCCATGATGTCGGTCACGCGCGAGATCGCATGCGTGACCTCGCTCATCGTCTCGCCCGCATTGTTCGCGATATGCGAGCCGTCCTGGATTTTGCGAACCGATTGCGAGATCAGCTCGCGAATCTCCTTCGCGGCGCTCGACGAACGCTGCGCAAGACTCCTGACTTCGCTGGCCACCACCGCGAAGCCGCGACCCTGCTCGCCGGCGCGGGCGGCCTCCACGGCTGCGTTGAGCGCGAGAATGTTGGTCTGGAACGCGATGCCTTCGATGATGCCGGTGATCTCGGCGATCTTGGTGGAGCTCGTGCTGATGTCCGTCATCGTGTCGACCATCAGGCCGACCGCCGCACTGCCGCGCTGGGCGACCTCCGATGCGTTGTTGGCCAGGCCGCTCGCCTGCTGCGCATTGTCGGCGTTCAGGCGCACGGTGGATGTCAGCTGCTCCATGCTCGACGCGGTTTCCTGCAACGATGCGGCCTGCTGCTCGGTGCGGGAGGACAGGTCCTGGTTGCCGGACGCGATTTCGCCGGCGCCTGTCGCGACGTTGCCCGATGCGGTACGGACTTCCGAGATCAGGCGGATCAGGTTCGCCTGCATGTCGCGCATGGAAGCCAGGACGCTGCCGGGCGGCGCGGCGCCGGTCGTGGATTCGGCGCCGAGGTTGCCGGCGGCGATATGGCCGGCGATCTCGCTGAGCGCGGCAGGCTCCGTGCCCAGCGCGCGCAGCAGGCCGCGGGTGATGAAGACGCCCGAGATGGCCGCCGCGGCCGCCGCCGCGATGCAGATGGCGATCAGCATCAGTCGTCGCGAGGTATAGCGGTCGTTCGATTCCGTCACCAGTTGGGCGGCCCGCAAGTGCGCGTACGTCGCATATGCGTCGGTGGCCGCGACGAGTTGGGCCAGCAGCGGGCGGCACTGTTCGTTGATCATCGCGATCGCCTGATCGCGCCGGTTGTTGGCCGCCGCTTCGACGATGGCGCGCGCCACGGGGCCGTACTGCGCCTCGACCGCCACGATTTGCCGAACCAGTTCGCGCGATTTGTCGGACGCGCCGCTTCCCTCGCGAACCGCGTTCGTCAGCTCGCCCAGCAGCGCACCGACGTCGCGGTCGGCCTGCAGTGCCGCTTCCTTCTCGACGTCCGCATCGCGCGCCCCGGTCGCCAGGACCTGGTTGCGGGCGGCGATCGCGCGCCGGTCGACCGCGACGCGAACCTTGTCCGCCAGCGTGGCGCGGGCGTTGGTGCCGTTGACGTAATGCTCGAATGCCGCGTTCGCGTTGCCGAGCGACACGATGCCGAGGAGGGAGACGAGCACAACCGTGCACGTCAGCAGTCCGAAGGCGATGATCAGCTTCGTGCGAACCGTTAACCGTCGATCGTTCATGGGGAAATTCCAGTCGTGAGTATCAAATAGCTTTCCTTATTATCGGAATGGTGAATGAACAATTTAGGACCGCCGCCCGCGCAATCGTTTGCGCGTGACCGACCAGCGAAAAAATTCGGACTTCGCGCCGCACGCATCACGCCTTCGTTCCGGCATCGCTCAACTTCCCGCCCCCGGTGCCGTTAAATGGATCAGGATCGGCCTGTTCACCGATCCAGTTCAATTACGCGGTAACGGAGACCCAAGTCATCATGCTGTCATCAATTCGCGCCCGGATACTGGCGACGTGCGTCGCCATCGTAGTGACGGCGCTGGCCGTAACCGGGGGGCTCGTCTATTACGTCGTCAAGACCCACAACGACGAGGCCATCGACCAGAATCACAAGTCGATCCTCGCCGGCCACGCACTCGCGATCGACGAATGGGTGGCGAGCCGGGCGCGCGAAACCCAGGCGCTCGCGGACACGATCGCGATCGGCGAGGGCGATCCGGTGCCGGCGTTGAAGCTGCTCGGCAAGTCGGGCGGCTTCGAGGTGCTGACGCTCGGCCTGCCGGACAAGACGGCGTTCTCGAACGTGCCGCTCGCACCCGGCTATGATCCGACCGCCCGGCCCTGGTACAAGCAGGCCGTCGGCGCGGGCCGTCTGGTCGTGACGGCGCTTTACCGCGATGCGACGAGCGGCAAGCCGGCCGTGGCGTTCGCGGTGCCCGTGGTGCGCGACGGCGCGGTGAAGGGCGTGCTGGCAGCCAGCCTGTTCATGGAGAACGTGAGCTCGATCGTGACTTCCGTTCACCCGACCCCGGCGAGCTTCGCGTTTCTGGTCGACAAGAGCGGGCGCGTGATCGCGTCGGCCAGGACCGACCTGATCATGAAGCCGGCCACTGGTCTCTCGCCGGAACTCGATGCCGATCGCCTCGGTGCACTGCAGACGGCGTCCGCGCCCGTCGCGGTCGACATCGACGGCGCCGCCAAGCTGATGCGCGCGCAACCGATCGTCGGCACCGACTGGTCGCTGGTGCTCGCGCTCGACAAGGGCGACGTGACGGCCGGCATGCGGGCGGTCGCGACGACGACGCTGCTGGCGATCGTGATCGTCGCCGTCGTCGCGGCCGCGCTCGTCGGCGCGATGACGAACGCGGCCTTCAAGCGCATCCTGATGGTGCGCGATGCGCTCACGGACGTATCGAGCGGCAGCGGCGACCTGACGAAGCGCCTGCCCGCCGACGGCGCGGACGAAGCCGCGCAGATCGCGCGAGCGTTCAACGCCTTCGCCGAGAAGATCAGTGCGATTCTGCTGCAGATCCGCGAGTTCAGCACGTCCGTCAACCTCGCAAGCGCCGAGATCGCGCAGGGCAACCAGGATCTGTCGGCCCGCACCGAACACGCGGCGTCGAGCTTGCAGGAAACGGCCGCCGCGCTCGAGGAGATCGCGGGCACGGCCCGCAATTCGGCCGATGCGGCGAGCCAGGTGAACCGTCTGGCGGAATCGGCGTCGGATGTCGCGCTGCGCGGTGGCACGGTCGTGCGCGAGGTCGTCTCGACGATGAACGACATCACGCAGGCATCGGGAGAGATCGCCAACATCGTCGGCGTGATCGACGGCATCGCGTTCCAGACCAACATTCTCGCGTTGAACGCCGCCGTCGAGGCGGCGCGCGCGAACGAGCATGGCCGCGGCTTCGCGGTCGTCGCCGGCGAGGTGCGTGCGCTCGCGCAGCGCAGCGCGCAGGCCGCGCGGGAAATCAAGCAACTGATCCACGCGTCGGTCGAGAAGATCGAGGGCGGCTCCGGGCTCGTCCAGACGGCCGGTGCGACGATGGACGAAATCGTCGACGGCGTGCGCAACATCACGAGCGTGATCGCCGAAATCAGCGTCGCCGCGAAGGAGCAGAGCACGGGGCTCGAGCAGGTGAATCAGGCGGTGTCGCAGCTCGACGATACGACGCAGCAGAACGCGGCGCTCGTCGAGCAATCGGCGGCTGCCGCGACGTCGCTCCGCGAGCAGGCGGCCCGGCTCGCGCAGACGGTCGGCGAGTTCAAGCTCGCGGAGCGCACCGTGCCGGCGTGACGGTCCGGTCGACGAGGCCGGCCCAATCGTCCCGGGCGGGCTATTCGCCCGCGCCGCCGGCGAGCCACACGACCTGGTCGCTCCAGGTCTGGTCGCGCGTGAAGCTGAACAGTTTGTCCTTGAGCAGACGAATCCACGCGTCGACGAGCCGTGACGGACGATTCTCGCGCAGCGTGCTGATCGATACCGTCGAGCGGATCGCCGGGCGCTCGATCGCGATCGCCTTCAGCTCGCCCCGCGCCAGTTCTTCCTGGATCGCGACATACGTGAGCAGCGAATAGCCGACGCCCGCGCGCACGAGCTGCTTGGTCAGCGCGACGCTGTCGATTTCGAACTCGATGCGCAAACGCACACCGTGCTGAACGGCGGCCTGGTCGATCAGCCGCCGGTTGCTGTGCGGCAGCCCGGGCAGGATCAGCGGCACGTTGGCGAGATCGCGAATCTGCATGTTCCGGGTCGCCAGCACCGAATCGGGCGGTGCGACGAGGATCAGCGGCTCGCTGAAGAGCGGCACGATGTCGAACGCCTCGAGCGGCGGCTGGTTGTAGACCACCGCGAGGTCGACGCGCCGGTCGAGCACCCATTCCTGAAGCGAATTGCTGAGCCCTTCGCGGACATGCAGCGACACGCCGGGCCACCGCGCATGGAAATCGCGAACGAGATCGGTGCCGATCAGCCTGCCGATCGTCGGCGGCAGCCCGACCGCGAGATAGCCGCGCTCGGCATCCGCCGATGCACGCACCTGATCCGCGGTTTCGCTGACCATCCGCGTAATCATCTCCGCATGCTCGAGGAGCCGCGAGCCGGCGGCGGTCAGGCGAACGCCGCGCCCGTAGCGCGTCAGCAGCGCGACGCCGATCTCCTCCTCGAGCTTGGCGATCTGCCGGCTCAGCGCGGGTTGCGCGATATACAGCTCCGCCGCCGCGCGGCTGAAGCTGCCCGCGCGGGCCACGTGTATGAAACTGCGCAGTTCTCGAATGTCCATGTCGATCCGAAGCTATGCCGTTACGGCATAGAAATACATGTCCATAAGGTCTTTGTCAAAGAGTCTGCTCGGATCTATGCTGGCAACACATAGCAAACCAATCCAATAACGCCTTCGGAGACATCATGAACCCAGCTCATCCCGCCAGTCCGCCGCCCGTTCGCGTCGGCATCGCCGTGTCCAGCCGCCGCCGCGTCGCGCCGTCCATCTGAGCCGTCGCCGCCGGCTTTCGTTCGACCGGAACGTCACATCCACGGTATAAAAAGGATTACTGATGAAGAGCTTGAGGAAGCTGCACGTCCAGGTATTGATCGGCCTGGCCTGCGCAATCGTGCTGGGGCTGCTCGCACCGAACACCGCGATCGCGATGAAGCCGTTCGGGCAGGGATTCATCGCGCTGTTGAAGATGATGCTCGCGCCGATCATCTTCTGCACGCTGGTGCAGGGCATGGCCCACGTGAAGGACCTCAGGATGCTGGGTCGAATGGGCGTGAAATCGCTCGTCTACTTCGAAGTGGTCAGCACGGTCGCGATGGTGCTGGGCTTCGTGATGGTCAACGTGTTCCCGCCGGGAGCGGGCCTCCATGCCGCCAACATCGCCGAGAGCGCCGAAGCGCTCAAGACGACGTCGCACGCCGGCGAGATCTCCGTCGTCACGTATTTGCTGAGCCTCATTCCGCATACGCTCGTCGATGCGTTCGCGAAAGGCGACATCGTGCAGGTGCTGATCATATCGATCCTGGCCGGGCTCGCGCTGAACGTATCGGTCGGCGCCGATTCGGTGCTGCTGCGCGGCATCGACGAGGCGCAGAAGGTGCTGTTCCGGATGCTCGCGTTCATCATGCGCCTCGCGCCGCTCGGTGCGTTCGGCGCGATGGCGGCCGCGGTCGGCAGTTACGGCGGCGTGACGCTGCTGTACCTGCTCAAGGTCATCGTTCTCTACTACGCGACGTCCGCGATCTTCGTGTTCGGCGTGCTCGGCGCGATCAGCTGGTCGATCGGCCTGCCGTTCGCCGGGATCATGCGGCTGATTCGCGACGAGCTTCTGCTGACGCTCGGTACGGCCTCGAGCGAAGTGGTGTTTCCGCGCCTCGTCGAAAAGATGAAGCGCGCCGGCTGCGACGAGGTCGTGGTCGGGTTCGTGCTGCCGGCCGGCTACAGCTTCAATCTCGATGGCACGGCCATCTACATGGCGATCGCGATCGGCTTCATCGCACAGGCGACCGATACGCCGTTCTCGCTCTGGCAGCAGCTCGGCCTGCTCGCGATTCTGAGCCTGACGTCCAAGGGCGGCACGACGGTTGCCGGCGGCGCATTCGTCAAGCTGGCCGCCACGCTGCAGTCGGTCCGCTCGTTGCCGCTCGCCGGGCTCGGCCTGCTGTTCGGCATCGACCGGATCATGGCGACCGCGACCGCACTCGTGAACGTGGTCGGCAACACGATGGCGGTATTTGCGATCGCCCGCTGGGAAGGGTTGTTCGACGCGGCTGCGTTCAACCGCGAAACCGGGCGCACGGCACGACGTTCGATGCTGCGCTCGCGCACCGCGGCCGCCCAGGCCGAGGCGCGGACCGAACGGTCCGGTGCGGCCGCCGAAGCCAACTGAATTCTGTCGAGGTGATTTCATACATGGAACGCATTTCCCCGCTCGCGCCCGAGCAATTGTCCGACGAGCAGCGCCAGGTGTACGACGCCATCGCCAGCGGCCCCCGCAAGGGCGTGCGCGGCCCGCTCGCCGTCTGGCTGCATCGTCCGAGGCTTGCCGCCTGTGCACAGGCGCTCGGTCAGTACTGCCGGTATGACAGCAGCGTGCCGCCGCGGCTCTCCGAGCTGGTCATCCTGTCGATGGGGCGCCACTGGCTGGCCGAGTACGAATGGGCCGCACACAAGCCGTTCGCGCTGGAGGCCGGGCTCTCGATCGACGTGATCGATGCGATTCGCGACGGCGTCGAGCCGCCGTTCGTCCGCGACGACGAAAGGCTCGTCCATGCATTCGTCAAGCAACTGCATGAACGGCATGAAATCGACGACGCGCTGTATGCGGCGCTCGTCGACACGCTCGGCGAAGGCGCGGTCGTGGATCTCGTCGGCATTGCCGGCTACTACACGCTCATCTCGATGACGATCAAGGTTTTCAACGTGCCGCCGCCGGCCGGCGTGGCACCCGAACTTCCCGCAACACACGGTTGAATACGCACACATCATGAACGACACATCCATCACGGAAGCAGGCGCAGGCCGCCTGCAAGGCAAGGTCGCGATCGTTACCGGCACCGGCTGCGTCGGGCCCGGCTGGGGTAACGGCCGCGCGGTGGCCGCATTGTTTGCCGCCGCCGGCGCAAAGATCTTCGCGGTCGACATCAACATGGACGCGATGGCCGAGACAGTCCGTCGCGTGACCGAGCTTGGCGGAGAGATCATCGCGCACACGTGCGACGTCACGGACAGCGCGGCCGTCGCGGCCATGGTCGATGCGTGCCGCGAAACTTACGGGCGCGTGGACATCCTCGTCAACAACGTCGGTGGCTCGGCGGCGGGCGGCCCAGTTGCGTTGTCCGAGGAGGCGTGGGACAAGCAGGTCGCGTTCAACCTGAAGAGCGTGTACCTGACCTGCAAGCACGTGCTGCCGATCATGGAGCAGCAGGGGGCCGGCGCGATCGTCAACACGGCGTCGACCTCGGGCATCCGCTGGACCGGCTCCGCGCAGGTCGCGTACGCCGCGTGCAAGGCCGGCGTGATCCAGTTGTCGAAGGTGGTGGCCGTCGAATACGCGAAGAAGGGCATCCGCGTCAACACGGTCGTGCCGGGCCAGCTGCATACGCCGATGGTCGAGGCGCGCCTCGCCGGGCAACGCTCCGGCGGCGACGTCGACAAGCTGCTGGAGAGCCGGCTCGCGCGCATTCCGCTCGGCTTCATGGGCGACGGACGCGACACGGCGAACGCCGCGCTGTTCCTGGCTTCCGACGAAGCGCGCTTCATCACGGGGACGGAAATCGTCGTCGACGGCGGCATGACGGCACGGTGCGACTGATGGCGCAAATTCCGCAAGGCGGCCAGGCCCGCAGCGTGTGGGATTGTCATACGCACATCTACGGACCGTGGGAACAGTTTCCGGTGCCGGCAGACGCCGCCTACCGGCCGGAGGCCGCGCCGATGTCGAGCTTGCTCGCGCTGCACGAACGACTCGGCGTCACGCATGGCGTGATCGTCCAGGCCGCGTGCTATCGGCACGATCACGCAGCATTGCTTGCCGCGATCGCAGCGACCGGCGGCGCCTACCGCGGTGTCGCGCTCGTCGACGATACGACGGACGACGGCTCGCTGCGCGAGCTGCACGCAGGCGGCGTACGCGGCATCCGGTTCAACTTCATGGGGCACCTGCCCGGCGAACGCGACACGGACAAGCTATTGCGCACCGCCGAGCGGGTCGCGGCGCTCGGCTGGCACGTGCTGCTGCACGGGCGGCTCGCCGAATTGCTGCCGGTGCTCGACGAGTGGGCCGGCGTCGACATTCCGATGGTGATCGATCACATGGCGCGCCCGTCGTTGCACACGCCATGGACCGACGCCGAACGCGACGCGTTGATCGTCCATCTGGGCAATCCGCATCGCTGGATCAAGCTGTCCGGCGTGGATCGATTCGCGGGCGATGCACGTGCGTGGCCGGATGCGCGGCCGCTCGCGCGCCGATTGCTCGATGCCGCGCCCGACCGCGCGATCTGGGGAACGGACTGGCCGCATCCGAACATCGAAGGCGCGGCCCCGGACGACTTCGCGCTGCTGACTTTTGTCCGCGGTGTGTGCAGCGACGACGCGCTCGCTCATGCCGTGCTGGCCGACAACCCGCTGCGGCTCTACGGCTAAGCCGAAGCATCAGCCGAATGCCCTGCGGCGAATGAACACAAAACAGATTCGACCTGCAGTGAACCTCAAGGAGGAGACATGAAAGAGAAATCGGGCTGGCGCGCCTGGCTGGGCGCCACGGTATGGATGACGCTGTGCGCGGCGTCGCCGGGCGCGCATGCCGACGACGTTCGCGTCCTGGCGACCGGCGCGCTGCACGGCGCGTTCGACCAACTGGTGCCGATGTTCGAAAAATCGTCGGGCCATCGTCTCGACATTGCCTGGGGGCCGTCGTACGGCACCTCTGCCGAGGCTTTGCCGATGCGCCTGCGCAACGGCGAGAAGGTCGACATCTGCTTCATGATCAAGCCGGCGCTTCAGCAAGAGATCGATGCCGGCCGTTTCGACCGCGCCACGCTGTCGGACGTCGCCGCGAGCGGGATCGGCGTCGCGGTGCGCAAGGGCATCGCGGTGCCGGACGTCGGTACGGACGACGCGCTGCGTCGCGCGTTGCTGGCGGCCCGATCCGTTGCCTTCTCCGAAGGGGCGAGCGGCACCTACATCGTCGACACGCTGTTCAAGCGGCTCGGCATCGCCGAACAGATGAAATCGAAGAGCGTACTCATTCGCGGCAAGGAACTGGTCGGCACCGCACTCGCGCGCGGCGACGCCGAGCTCGGGCTGCAGCAGATCAGCGAGTTGAAGGTGACACCGGGCATCGACTTCGCGGGGCCGCTGCCTGCCGACGTGCAGAAGACGAGCGTGATCTCGTCGGCCATTGCCGTGAATGCGCGAGCCGTCGATGCGTCGCGCGCATTCGCCACTTTCCTGAAATCGGCGCCGGCCGTGGCCGTGCTGCAGAAAACCGGCCTCGATCCGCTTTGATACGACGGGCGGTATCGACCCATGAGGAGACGATGAAAGCAAACCGGATTCTGACGCGGCTGGTGCTCGCCGCCGCACTGGCAACAACGGTTGCCGGCTGCTCCACGCCGGATGCCGGCACGAACACGGTTCAACGCACGCTGGTGTCGAAGGGCGACGTCCAGATCGAAACGCTTGCACAAGGGCGCGGGCCGGTGATCGTGATCCTGCCGTCGCTCGCACGGGGCGCGGAAGATTACGACGAAGTCGCGCGCCTGCTCGCGGACGAAGGCTTCCGTGTGTTGCGGCCGCAACCGCGAGGCATCGGCCGAAGCACGGGGCCGATGCGCGACCTCGATCTGCATGCGTTCGCATCGGATGTCGCGCTCGTGCTCGACCACGAGCACACGGGGCCCGTCGTGATCGTCGGGCATGCATGGGGCAGCCAGCCTGCCCGCATGCTCGCGGTCGATCGCCCCGATCTCGTGCGCGGCCTCGTGATGGCGGCGGCCTCGGCGGGCAAGTTGCCGCCGGGATCGACCGAGAAGCCGTATGGCCGGCTGCGCGAAGCGATCGATGGTGCGGGCGACCCGCGGTTACCGGAGGCGCAGCGGCTGACGTACCTGCGGCAGGCGTTTTTCGCACCGGGGCACGATCCGCATGCATGGCTGACGGGCTGGTATCCGGAAGTCCACACGGCGCAGGCACATGCGCGCAACGTCACGCCGATCGATGCGTATTTCGGTGGCGGGACGGTACCGATGCTGGATCTGCAGGCGCAGTACGACGCCGTGGTCGTGCCGAACGTGTTCAAGCCGTGGCTGGGCGAGCGTGTGACCGTGCAGGTCGTCGCCGATGCCGGCCACGCGATGGCGCCCGAGCAGCCGCGCGCGATGAGCGATGCGATCGCGGCCTTTGCGCGCAAGGTCTACGGCACGAATTGATCGGCAGCGGTATGCGCCGAAAGAAGTGAATGGGTTCGTCAAACAATCAGGAGACGCGAAACATGATGAAGAGTTCGAAGTGCGGCATCGTCGCCGCATGCGTATTGTGGTGGGCGGCGTCCGCCTTTGCATCGTCCGATGCGGCCGCGGTCGACCGGGAAATCGTCCGGCACGGCGATGTGCAGATCGAGGTGATGCGCCAGGGGCAGGGTCCGCTGATCGTGATCCTGCCGTCGCTCGGCCGCTCGGGCCGGGATTACGACGCGGTCGCCGCGCGGCTCGTGGCCGACGGTTTTCGCGTGCTGCGCCCGGAGCCGCGCGGCATCGGGCAGAGCAAGGGGCCGATGGACAACCTGTCGGTTCACGATTTCGCGGCGGACGTCGCGACGGTGATCGAGAACGAACATAGCGGCCCGGCGATCGTCGTCGGCCACGCGTGGGGGAACTTCCCCGCGCGCATGCTGGCCGTCGACCGGCCCGATCTCGTGCGCGGCGTCGTGCTCGCGGCCGCGTCCGCCGGCAAGGTGCCGCCCGGCTCGACGGAGAAGCCGATCAGCGCGGAAATCCGGCAGGCGATCGACGGCGCGGGCGACCTGTCGCTGCCGGAAGCGAAGCGGATCGAATACCTGAAGAAGGCATTCTTCGCGCCGGGCAACGATCCGCGCGTCTGGCTGGACGGCTGGCATCACGCCACGCACGAAGCCGAATCGCATGCGCGCGAGACGACGCCGGTCGATGCATATTTCGCGGCCGGCACCGCGCCGATCCTCGATCTGCAGGCCGAACACGATGCCGTGGCGCCGCGGCGGTTCTCGAACGTGCTGAAGTCGATGCTCGGCGACCGCGTGACGATCGTGAGGATTCCGGATGCCGGTCATGCGCTTGCACCCGAGCAACCGGCCGCCATGGCCGACGCCATCGCGGCGTTTGCACGGAAGATCGCGAGCACGCAGTGAGCGTTCGTCGACGGTGGTTCGATCGAGCCGCCGGTTCGCTGTCGTTCGCCGGGCATGGATCGCACGGGCACAAGGAAACTATCGACATGACCATGACTTCTCCGCATGCCTCCGGGCACTCACGCAAATTTTCTCCGCCGCCGTTGGCCGAACCGCGTCGACCGGCCCTGCGCTTGCCGGCCAACAGCTGCGACGCGCATTGCCATGTATTCGGACCGTTCGACCGGTATCCGTTGCCCGACGATCGCAGCTTCGATCCGTCCGCTGCACCCGAGGCCAGATTGCGGCAGCTGCACGAGCGCCTCGGCTTCTCGCGCGCCGTGATCGTGCAGAGCCAGGGGCACGGGTTCGATCATCGCGCGATGCTCGATGCGTTGCGCGATGGAGCCGGCCGCTACAAGGGCGTCGCACTCGTTCGGCCCGGCGATCCGGACGCGGTCCTCGCGGAGTACGACGCAAACGGAGTGTGCGGCGCACGGTTCAATTTCCTCGCGCATCTCGGCGGCCGTCCGGATCTGGATGCGGTCAGGACGGTCGCCGCGCGTATCCGGCCGCTCGGCTGGCATCTGGCGATTCACGTGTCCGGGCGGGACATCGTCGAATTTTCTCCGTTCATCCGCTCGCTCGACATGCCGGTGGTCATCGACCACATGGCGCGGGTCGACATCGACGAAGGGGCGGACAGCCCGTCGGTGCGTGCGTTGTGCGCGTTGCTCGATACGGGAAACGTATGGGTCAAGCTGTCGGGCGCCGACCGGATGTCGAAAGCCGGTGCGCCGTTCGAGGATACGCTGCCGGTCGCCCGCCGCCTTGCCGAACACGCACCCGAGCGCGTGCTGTGGGGCAGCGACTGGCCGCACGTCAACCTCGGCCATCCGATGCCGGACGACGGCGACCTCGTCGATCTGATCGCGCGGATCGTGCCGGACGACACGCGCCGCACCCGGATGCTGGTCGACAATCCCGCTCAATTCTTCGGATTCAGGTGAGCTCATGGCATCGACGCTCTCCGTTGCGCACGACCAGCCGGACGTGACGAACGACGCCGCGCTTCAGCGCGCGTTGCGCAAGAATCTGGTGCGCCTCGTCCCGCTGCTGGCGATCGGCTACTTCTTCAATTACATCGACCGGACCAACATCGGCTTCGCGGCGCTGACGATGAACCGCGATCTCGGCCTGACCGGCAGCCAGTTCGGCATGGCGGCCGGGCTGTTCTTCGTCGGGTACTGCGTGCTCGAGGTGCCGAGCAATCTCGCGCTCTACCGGTTCGGCGCGCGGCGCTGGCTGGCCCGCATCATGATCAGCTGGGGGCTGCTGTCCGCCGCGTGCGCGTTCATCCAGGGGCCGACCAGCTTCTATGTGCTGCGCGTGCTGACCGGTGCGGCGGAAGCGGGTTTCTTTCCAGGCGTGCTGTTCTATCTGTCGTGCTGGTTCCCGAAAGCGTGGCGCGTACGGGTACTGGCTTGGTTTCTGGTGGCGATCCCGCTGTCGTCGGTGGTCGGCGGCGTGCTGGCCGCGTTCATCATGCAGTTGGACGGCACCGGCGGGCTCAAGGGCTGGCAATGGCTGTTCGTCGTCGAAGGGTTGCCTGCGTGTCTGCTCGGCCTGCTGACCCTGTGGCTCCTGCGTGACCGACCCGAACAAGCCGAATGGCTGACGCGGGAGGAGGCCGCCGCGCTGGCCGACGTTCTTGCCCGCGAATCGGCCGAGCTGCCGAAAAGGAACTTCGCTGCCGTGTTTCGCGACGTGCGGGTCTGGATCATGGTCGGCATTCTGTTCTGCTACTGGATCGGCATCAACGGTATCGCGATCTGGCTGCCGTTGATGCTCAAGGGGCACGGACTGTCGACGTTTGCGGTCGGGCTGCTGTCGGGCGTACCGTACCTCGTCGCTGCCGTCGTCATGATCGCGTGGGCGCGGCTGATGGAGCGTCACGGGCGGCACCTGCTGCATCTGGCGCTCGCATGCGCCGTGTCGGCGGCGGGCTTGATATTCGCGGTCGCGTTTTCGTCGCTGCTGCCCGCGCTCGTCGGCATGGTGTTCGCAGTGATCGGGCTGAGTGCGGCCCGACCGGCGTTTTACAGCCTGCCGTCACGGTATCTGACCGGTGTGGCGGCGGCAGGCGGCATGGCGTTCATCAATTCGATGGGCAGCCTTGGCGGCTACGTCGGCCCGTGGATGGTCGGCGTGCTGAAGGACGCGACGCATTCGTATGCACCGGGCATGCTGGCGATGTCGGTGTCGCTTGCGCTGGCCGCGCTGTTGACGTGGGGGCTGGCGGTTTATACGCGGCACGATGCGTCGGAGCAGGCGAGCGGCACATCGAGCGGATTCGATCGCACGTGACATTGCGCGATTGCTTCACGGACCGACCGTCGACGGGGCTGCCACCGCGCAATGCGCGGCCCGGTTCGCACGCCCCGTCTGCCGCCTTCACGCAGCAAGCAGCCCGCGCGCGGCCAGATTCGCATACAGCGCGCGCACGCCGAAGGTCCACGGCGCGATCTCCGTGCAAAGCCGCACGGTGTTGACGAGTGCGCCGAGCGCGGGCGTGGAGATGGTGACGCGATCGCCGAGGTGATGCGTGAATCCGCCGCCCGGCGCGTCGCGATCCTGGATCGGCGAGAACATCGTGCCGAGGAACAGCATGAAGCCGTCCGGATACTGGTGATGCGCGCCGCAGGTCTGCGCGACGAGGTCCGCCGGGTCGCGGCTGATCTCGCGCATGTGGCTGATGCCGTCGAGGACGAAGCCGTCGTCCGCGCCTTCTACACGCAGCGACACGCTGCATTCCCGCACGCTGTCGAGCGTGAAGCCGTCGTCGAACAGCCGCACGAACGGGCCGATCGCGCACGAGCCGTTGTTGTCCTTGCATTTGCCGAGCAGCAGCGCCGAACGGCCTTCGACGTCGCGCAGGTTCACGTCGTTGCCGAGCGTCGCGCCCACCGGCCGGCCGTCGCTGGCGACCGCCAGCACGATTTCCGGCTCCGGGTTGTTCCACGCCGACACGGGCAGCAGCCCCACGTCCGCGCCGAAGCCGACCGCGGACATCGGCTGCGACTTGGAGAACACCTCGGCATCCGGGCCGATGCCCACTTCCATGTATTGCGACCACGCGCCGCGGCGCTCGAGTTCCGCCTTCAGGCGCAGCGCGGCTTCCGAGCCCGGCACGATCTTCGACAGATCGGTGCCGATGGTCGAGGCGATGGTGTCGCGTACCTCGGCCGCTTTGGCCGGATCGCCGCCGGCCTGTTCCTCGATCACGCGCTCGATCAGGCTGACCGCAAAGGTGACGCCGCACGCCTTGATGGCCTGCACGTCGCACGGCGCGAGCAGGTGCGTGGCGCCGGGTGTGCCGTCCAGCGCCGCCTGCAACAGCGGCTCGACGCGGCCGAACGATTCGCCGGACGCGGTGCGCGCGATGGCGAGCGCATCGCGGCGGTCGAACAGGTCCGCGGTGGTCGGCACGGTGCGCGTGATGTCGAACACTTCGCCGCCGCGCACGGCGACGACGCTCGGGCCCGCGTGGGCGCCGTCGTGCCGCCAGACGCGGCCGATCAGCAGCGCGTGGGCGAGGTCGTGCGGCAGGCAGTCGGAAACGGAAGGAGTACGCATGGTCAGCTCGGCAAGAGTCGGGGGCGGTGGAGTCAGTGCGAATGGCGCGGGTTGCCGCGCTGCTCGATGACCTTCAGGTACAGCGTGGCCGGTTCGAGGCAGCCGCCGGTGGACAACTGGCCGACGAACCGGCGATAGAGTTCCTGCCACGGCGTTTGCGCCTGCGGCACGGTGAAGCTTGCGGTCTCGCGACGGCGCGCGAGTTCGTCCTCGTCGACGAGCACGTCGACGCTGCGGCGATTCAGGTCCACGCGCACGCGGTCGTTCGTGCGCAGCAGCGCGAGGCCGCCGCCCACCGCGGCTTCCGGCGACATGTTCAGGATCGACGGGCTGGCCGACGTGCCGCTCTGGCGTCCGTCGCCCATGCACGGCAACGACGTGACGCCGCGTTTCACCAGCTCGGCAGGCGGCGCCATGTTCACGACTTCCGAACTGCCCGGGTAGCCGACCGTGCCGCAGCCGCGGATCACGAGGATGCAGCGCTCGTCGATGTTCAGCGCGGGATCGTCGATGCGCGCGTGGTAGTCCTCGGGGCCGTCGAACACGATCGCGCGCGCCTCGAACGTATTCTCCGCGCCCGGTTCGGCAAGGTAGGTCCGGCGGAACGCGTCGCCCACCACCGACATCTTCATGATCGCGCTGTCGAAGAAATTGCCCGACAGCACCATGAAGCCGGCGCCATGCTTGAGCGGTGCGTCGGGCGTACGGATCACGTCGCGGTCGGCGTCCTGCGCGGTGTCGGCGATCTCGCCGATCGCGCGGCCCGATACGGTCAGGCAGTCGCGCCGCAGCAGCCCCGCCGCATCGAGCTGGCGCAGCACGGCCGGCACCCCGCCGGCGCGGTGGAAGCTCTCCCCGAGGTATTCGCCGGCCGGCATGCAGTTCACGAGCAGCGGCACGGCTTCACCGAAGCGCTGCCAGTCGTCCAGGCTCAGCTCGACGCCCATGTGGCGTGCGATGGCGATCAGATGCGGCGGGCAGTTGGTCGACGCGCCGAGCGCCGACGCGACGACGATCGCATTCTCGAACGCCGCGCGCGTCATGATCGCCGACGGGCGCAGGTCTTCGCGAACGAGTTCGACCGCGCGCTTGCCGGTGGCGTAAGCCATCTGGCCGCGCTCGCGATAGGCGGCGGGAATGCTCGCGCAACCGGGCAGCGACATGCCCAGCGCCTCGGCCAGGCTGTTCATCGACAGCGCGGTGCCCATGGTATTGCAGTGGCCGATCGACGGCGACGAAGCCGTGGTCAGCTGCATGAAGCCTTCGTAGTCGATCTCGCCCGCGGCGAGCAGGTTGCGCGCATGCCAGATCACCGTGCCGGAGCCGACCCGCTTGCCCTCGTGCCAGCCGTCGAGCATCGGGCCGCCCGACAGCACGATCGCGGGCATGTCGACGGTCGCGGCCGCCATCAGGCAGGCCGGCGTGGTCTTGTCGCAGCCGGTCGTCAGCACTACACCGTCCAGCGGAAAACCGTGCAGCACTTCCACCAGCCCGAGGTAGGCGAGATTGCGATCGAGCGCGGCCGTGGGCCGGCGGCTCTGCTCGGCCAGCGGATGCACGGGGAACTCCATCGGAATGCCGCCCGCGTCGCGAATGCCGGCCTTGGTGCGTTCGGCCAGCTCGATGTGATGGCGGTTGCACGGCGCGAGATCGCTGCCCGTCTGCGCGATGCCGATGACAGGGCGGCCCGACTGCAGTTCCTCGCGCGTCAACCCGTAGTTCATGAAGCGCTCGACATAGAGCGCGGTCATGTCGGCGTGCGCGGGATCGTCGAACCATTCCTGGCTGCGCAAGCGGCGAGGGATTTGTGACATGGCAGGCTGTCTCCTAAGGGGCCTTCTCATTTTGCGTGCCGGATGGTACCGGTAACATCGCCTGGATGTTAGCACGGGTTTTTTGCGTAGCGGAAGGGATTTCGTGCGCGCGTGGCGAGGGAGTGGGGCAGGGACCGGTACGAAGCCGCGCGCGTCGCGCGTTGGGATGCGCGCGGCCGTCGGCTCGTCAGGCGCTTTCCCGCGGGATGATCGTGTAGTCGATACGGATGCTTTTCGCGTCGGTCCGCTCGCCGCCGTCGCGCGCCTGGAGCGCCGCCAGCAACGCTTCGCCGGTGCGCAGCCCGATGCCGTACGCGTCGACCGACACGGTCGTGATGGTCGGGTGGCAGCATGTCGCCACTTCGAAGTTCCCGAAGCCGGCCACGGCGATGTCGGCGGGCACGGCGAGCCCGCGCCGGTGGCACTCCATGATCGCGCCGAATGCCGACATGTCGCTCACGCACATCACCGCTTCGGTATCCGGCCATTGCTCCAGCAGCGCTGCCATTGCGGGGCCGCCGTGGCTCATCGTGATCGGCGATTCGCCGAGCCGCACGACGCGCGGTTCGCCCAGGCCCAGCGCCTTGATCTCCGCCTGGTAGCCCTTGAGCCGGTCCAGGCCGCGGCGATCCAGTTCGCTCGCGCCGACCAGAAAGCCGATGCGTCGATAGCCACGCTCGGCCAGGTGGCGCACCATCGCACGGGCGGCGCGCACGTTCGAGAAGCCGACGGCGGTGTCGATCGGGCGCGTGGGCAGGTCCCACATCTCGACCACCGGGATTGCCGAGCGCTCCAATACCTTGCGTGTCGCCTCGGTGTGCTGCGACCCCGTCAGCGCAATGCAGCGCGGCTGGTGTCGCAGCATCGACCGGACGAGCCGTTCTTCGCGTTCCAGGTCGTAGTCGGTGTCGCCGAGCAGCAACTGGAGTCCGTGCGGCTCGAGCGCATCGGTCAGCCCGCGCACGGTGTCCGAGAAGTTGGAACTCGACAGCGACGGCACCAGCACCGCGACGAATTCCGATCGCCCCGACGACAGTGCACCGGCGGCAGCATCCGCCACGTAGCCGAGCTGCTCGATGGCCTCGCAAACCCGTGCGCGCGTCTCGGCGGCCACGCTGTGGCCGGCGAGCACGCGCGACACCGTCATCTTCGATACGCCGGCGAGGCGCGCTACGTCGGACATGCGGGGCGGCCCGGCGGGCCGGACGGCGGTGGGACTGGGCATCGGAATCGCGATCGGGAGAAAGCCGGAAAGGCTACATCATACCGGGGCGGCGTACCGTGCAGGCTGGCCGCGGCGTGCTCGTCGCGGTGAGGTCCGTACTAGGGAAACCACGCGTTCGGCGGCACTTGTACGCGCGTATCGCAGCGTGCTACCTTCAGTTTTGTTACCGGTATCAACTTGCCGATCGCTCCCGTCGCCTCGTCGGCTTTTTTTTGCCACCGGATGTTATCGGTAACATCGATGCGCCAGGCGCACGCGACGGTACGAAGAAGACCTACACAATCAGGAGACAGACCGATGCCATCCATTACGCAGGCCGCTGCCGCACCGGCCGCGGCCGACTCGTCCGAAGACGCCCTTTACCGCAAGGTCATGCGGCGCATCCTGCCGTTGCTGCTGCTCTGCTACGTCGTGGCTTACCTGGACCGCGTCAACGTGGGCTTCGCGAAGCTGCAGATGCTGGACGACCTGAACCTGAGCGACGGCGTCTATGCGCTCGGCGCCAGCATCTTCTTCTGGGGCTATTTCCTGTTCGAGATGCCCAGCAACCTGCTGCTGCACCGCTACGGCGCGCGCTTCTGGATCGCGCGGATCATGATCACGTGGGGCATCGTGTCGTCGTCGATGGCGTTCATCGTGCCGCTCGCGCAGTTCTTCCACGTGCAGACGACCACGATGTTCTACACGCTGCGCTTCCTGCTGGGACTGTGCGAAGCGGGTTTTTTCCCGGGCGTCATCCTTTATATGAACTACTGGTTCCCGGCGCGCCGCCAGAGCGTGGCGATGTCGGGCTTCCTGGTCGCGATCCCGCTGAGCCTGACGCTCGGCAGCGTGGTGTCCGGCTGGCTGATGGAGCAGACGCACGGCCTGTCGGGCATGAGCGGCTGGCAATGGATGCTGCTGCTCGAAGGGCTGCCGTCGATCGTGGTGGCGTTCGTCGTGCTGGCCTGCCTCGGCGACGGCCCGCAGTCGGCGAAGTGGCTGTCCGCCGACGAAAAGGCGGTGCTGTCGCGCAACCTCGAATCCGAGGCCGCGCACAAGTCGCACAGCATCGGCGCCGCGCTGCGCAGCCCGCGCGTGTGGCTGCTCACCTTCATCCTGCTCACGTTCAATACCGGCTTCTACGGGCTGGCTTTCTGGCTGCCGTCGATCATTCGCGCGTCGGGCGTGCACAGCCCGCTGCACATCGGCGTGCTGACGGCCATTCCGTACCTGACGGCGATCTTCGCGATGGTGTGGAATGCGTCGCACTCGCGCAAGACTGGCGAACGCCGCCTGCATGCGGCGATTCCCGCGCTGATCGGCGGCGTCTTCCTGATCCTGAGCGCGGCGTTTGCGCAGAACGTGGCGCTGTCGATCGTATTCCTGACCATTGCCACGTGCGGCATTCTCGCGTTGATGCCGATCTACTGGACCTTCCCGGGGCAGATCCTGTCCGGCACGGCCGCGGCCGCCGGCATCGCGTTGATCAATTCGGTGGGCAACCTGTCCGGCTTCACGGGCTCGATGATCACCGGCGTCGCCAAGCAGATGACCGGCGACATCAACAACGGGACCTATGCGCTGGGCGCTTGTCTGCTGATCAGTTGCGTGCTGATCGCGTCGATTCCGCGTGATATTCTGCGGCCGCCGGCGGGGCGGTAGGGCGTTCGCGCGACGTTACGTCCGGCCGGGGCTGCGATATCGTGCCGCCCCGGCGCCGGATGCGTCACGCGACGTGGATTGATCTCGTTTGAGTTCGTTCGACCATCACGGACGGAATGCCGGATGCCTCCAACCGGCGAGGCCTTGCACGCGACTCGGCTTTCTCGTGGGCGGCCGTCAACCTTCCAGTGCGAAGCGCACCTTGTCCCCGAGCGTGCGCAACCGCTCGACCGGTTCGTTCGAGAACACGAATCGGACGTACTGCTCGCCGTGTGCAACGCCCCATCCGGTCATGGCCGTCGCACACACGCCGTGGTTCAGCAACCGCTCCGACATCTGCGATCCGGTCAGGCCGAAATCGGACACGCGCAGCAGCATCGACCAGCCCCCCGCCGGCATGCCGAACGGGAGTCCCGACAGTTCGGCGGCGACGGTATCCCGCCGCCTCTCGAGTTCGCTCACGTAGCCAGGCAGATCGGATGTGGAATGCTCGAGCGCAACCGCCGCGGCCTCCTGAGCTATGCCGACCGGCACCACGACATTGGCGAGCGACACGGCCACAAGATCCGGAATCAGCCATTCCGGCGCGACGATCCAGCCGACCCGCCAGCCAATCATGCGCAGCTCCTTCGACGCGGCGCCGACCGTGACCGTACGCTCGGCCATGCCGGGCAGGCCGGCGGGATGGATGACCGTGCGTCCATCGAAGAGCAGCCGTTCCATCGCGCTGTCGAGGATCAGCAGCAGATCGTTCTGCACACACAAGCTCGCGATCAGTTGCCACTCCGACGCATCGAAGAAGCCGCCCGACGGCATCGACGGAGACATCAGCAGCATGGCCCGCGTTTTCGGACCGATCGCTGCCCGCAGCGCGGCCCGGTCCAGCTTCCATTCGCCGCCCGGCGTGAAGGCGAACGGGACTTGCCGGGGCACACCGCCCGCAAGGCGGACGCGGTTCAGCAGACCCGCGTACGTCGGGTCGGTGACGATGACTTCGTCGCCGGTCTCGACGGTGGCGAGCAGCGTATTCAGAATGCCGGAGAGTCCGCCGGCCGATACCACCACCTGGTCGGCCGCGAAGCGCTGCCCCGAAAGCGCCGATACGTGGGCGGCAGCGCTTGCGCGTAGCCGATCCTGGCCGACGAAGGGCAAATATGAATTGGCCGAGTCTCGCTGGATTGCGTCCCGGGTGAAGGCGAGCGCTTCCGAAGTGGGTGGGATGTCGGTATCGAGATTTTCGAGTCGCAAGAGGTCGACGTCGGCACGACCGGCGATCGAACCCATGCGATCGACGCCGATGCCGGCAATGTGCTGCAGACGCACAGGACGGTGGTGGCGCATCGAGCCTCCGATCTTGTTACAATTTAATAGATAATATATGCATGGTGGTCGGCATGAAGGTTGAAGTCAAGGACGATCGCTCGCTGGCCGATCGGATCGCTGCCGCATTGGCGGACCGCATCATCTCGGGCGTCATCGCGCCGGGGGAGTGGCTGCGTCAGGACCACATCGCGGCAGAGTTCGGCGCGAGCCATGTGCCGGTGCGCGAGGCGTTCAGACGGCTGGAAGCGCAGGGGTTGGCGGTGGTGGAACCGCGACGAGGCGTGCGGGCGGCGCCGCTCGAGCCGGCGGACGTGCTTGAGATGGCAAAGATGCGTGCCGCTTTCGAGGCGCTGGCGCTGCGCGAGGCGATGCCCGCTCTCGACGCACGTGCGCTGGAGGAACTCGATGCGATCCTCGATCAGGAGGCGTCGGCGCGTGGCATAGCCGTGCTGGGTACGCTGAATCTGAGGTTTCATCGCGCATTGACCGCGCGGTGCGGGATGCCGCGGCTCGTCGCTGCGATTGGCGACATGCATCGGGCCAGCGCACGGCATTTGTATGCGACGTGGCAGCAACTGGACTGGCAGGATCGCTCGAACGACGAGCATCGGAACATCGTTCGGGCAATACGCGATGGAGATGTGGACGCAGCGTGTGCGGCTCTGTCTGCTCATATTCTGGCTGCGGGGGACGCGCTGGCTCGGGCGTTGTGCAGGCGGTAGGGAGGAAGGCGGAGCCGGGGGCGTCAAGCGGTCACAAAGCCGGTTTCGGGAATGGCTCGCGTCTTCTGCGGGACGGTTATAGCTAAACGCGTCGGGCGGCGTGCGGCCACAAACGGCCGTTCGACAACCACACGCCAATCGTCGACAATCCGGGCCGTACATTAGGGCGTTAAGAGCGTAGCCTTTAGCGGTTACCGTCGATCAGATCGTTCAGCAGCGCATCGAACGCGGCCTGTGCGTCTTCAAGTTCCTGCAGGGCGGCATCAAAGGTTTGCA
The DNA here is from genome assembly GCF_001534535.1 of Burkholderia sp. MSMB1459WGS. Classification (NCBI taxonomy): domain Bacteria; kingdom Pseudomonadati; phylum Pseudomonadota; class Betaproteobacteria; order Burkholderiales; family Burkholderiaceae; genus Burkholderia; species Burkholderia sp. MSMB1459WGS. The sequence continues at coordinate 68,965 of NZ_LPMU01000007.1, read as the reverse complement.
GCGCGAACGGCGAAGGCTCGCCGCTGCCTTGCGGCGGAAATTGCTTCTGCATCGAGGCGAACGTACTTTGCACGCGCAGCGTGGCGGCCACCATGCGCTCCATCGCCTGGGTTTCTTCGGCTCGGGCTTGTTCCGGATTCATTCCTCTCTCCTTGGATGGTTTTTTTGAAGACCAAATCATACGCGCTGTGTCCGTTCTTGCCGCCCTTGGCAGAACGACTCCGTTGAAGGTTCCAACGGCACGCTGCGGGAGAAGCGATTTAATCGAGAATGATTCCGCAGTCGCGCCGAGGCCAAGATACTCGTCGAGCGTGGCTACAAAATCCAACCGCAGGTCACAACGATTGGCCGCTTTGGATAAATCTGAAGGGCCGTTCAGGGTCGGCTACGGCCGACCACGTCCGACAGCAGTCGGCCAAGAGACGACACTCGGCCAAGTGAATCGGCCGCCCTAACGACGGAAAACTTCCCCGGTGTGAACGGAACGTGCCTTGCTGCGTGTCTGGCATTTGACTCGCCAGCAGGAATATCGATGATTTACGGAGCCTTTCCACCTTGGCTGCATACGCTATCGGCCACCTGGATCATTTTGGGTGCGGTCTGTGCCGTTGCAATCGTCGCTGACGAAGTTCGGCATCCTCAGAAGATGTGGATCATGAACGTCGTCTGGCCCCTGACGGCGTTGTTCGGGACGGTCTTATGGATTGCCGCCTACTACGTGTGGGGACGGAATGTCGCTGACGCGGGACACGACGCCGACGAACAGCCGTTCGTCGCGATGGTGATGAAGGGTACGAGTCATTGCGGCGCGGGCTGTACGCTCGGAGACATCATTGTCGAGTGGTCGACTTTTGCCTTCCCCGCCTTGGCAGTCTGGTTCGGGTGGCACACGGTGTTTAATGAAAAAACGTTTGCCGTCTGGATCCCCGATTTCATCGCCGCCTTTCTGTTCGGCATCGTTTTTCAGTACTTCACGATCAAACCGATGCGCGGGCTTTCGGTAGGCGCAGGTTTGATTGCGGCCGTCAGAGCCGATATCGCGTCGATTACTGCCTGGCAGGTAGGCATGTACGGCTTTATGGCCATCATCCAGTTCCTGTGGTTCAAGCCGGCTTACGGGGGTATCGCGAAAGTTGCGAGCCCCGAATTCTGGTTCGCCATGCAGCTCGCGATGCTGGCAGGGTTCGCCACCAGCTATCCCGTTAACTGGTGGCTGATCAATTCGGGTATGAAGGAAAAAATGTAATGGCCTTGACCGCCAGCACGGCGAAGGCGACCCGTGGCGTGACATCTTCGGCAGCGGAGCGGAATGCATGGCGAGTGGAGCCGTGGACGAAGCGTCCGCCGACGATGCGCACACAAACTCCGGTGGGCAATGCGTTTTTACCCGGGGCAGCGAATGCGGGGCCGCCGCGGGCGACGGGACGGCGCGTCGGGCACGCATGATTCGACATGACGCCCGCGCCGCCCGCTTCGCGGCGCCCGCACCCGCAAGGACAGGCCGGCGGGTGCGGAAAGCGCAACGGGAAATCGAACGCGCGGCGATGTCGGTTCAGTCGAGCCCGCCCTGACACAGATACTTGATCGACAGATAATCGTCGAGCCCATAGCGCGAGCCTTCGCGACCATAGCCCGATTCCTTCACGCCGCCGAACGGCGCCGCCTCGCTCGCGAGCGCGCCTTCGTTGACCCCGACGATGCCAGTCTCCAGCCGCGCCGACACGCGCGCGATGCGCCGCACGTCCTGCGTGTAGAAATACGCGGCGAGCCCGAACGGCGTGTCGTTCGCGGCGTCGACGGCTTCTTCCTCGGAGTCGAAGCGAAACAGCGCGGCGACCGGGCCGAAGGTTTCCTCGCAGGTCAGCTGCATGTCGCGAGTGGCGTCGGCGAGCACCGTCGGCGCGTAATAGTTCGCGCCGAGTTCGCTCAGGCGCTTGCCGCCCGTCAGCACGCGTGCGCCGCGCTCGACGGCGTCGCCGACGTGACGCGCGATCTTGTCGACCGCACGCGCGTTGATCATCGGGCCGATCTGCGCGGCCGGGTCGGTCGCCGGCGCGACCTTCAGCGCGGCGACGCGCGCGGCGAGCTTCGCGGCGAACGCGTCGTAGACGCCGGCCTGCACGTACACGCGATTCGGCGACACGCACGTCTGCCCGCCGTTGCGGAACTTGGCGGCCATCAGCCCGTCGACCGCGGCATCGAGCTCGGCGTCGTCGAACACGATGAACGGCGCATTGCCGCCGAGTTCGAGCGACAGCTTCTTCAACGTCGCCGCGGATTCGCGCGCGAGCAGCTTGCCGACGGGCGTCGAGCCGGTGAACGTGATCTTGCGCACGCGGCTGTCGGCGAGCCAGTCAGCCGCGGCTTCCACGCCGCGTTCGCGCGATGCGGTAATCAGGTTCAGCACGCCGGCCGGCACGCCGGCTTCCTGCGCGAGAAACGCGAGCGCGAGCGCGGTCAGCGGCGTGTCCTCCGCCGGCTTCGCGACGACCGTGCAGCCGGCCGCGAGCGCGGGCGCGATCTTGCGCGCAATCATCGCGAGCGGGAAATTCCACGGTGTGATCGCGGCGACGATGCCGATCGGCTCCTTCACCGCGCTCAGCCGCTTGCCGCGCTGCTGCTGCGGGATCAGGTCACCGTACGTGCGCGTCGCTTCCTCCGCGAACCACAGCACGTACGACGCGCCGTACGCGACTTCGCCGCGCGCTTCGGCAAGCGGCTTGCCTTGTTCGCGCGAGATCAGCTTCGCCAGATCGTCGGTGTGCGCGACGATCGCCGCATGCCATGCACGCAGGATCGCGGCGCGTTCGCGCGCGGGCGTCGCGCGCCACGCGGGCAGCGCGCGTGCCGCGGCGTCGGTCGCCGCGCGGGCGTCGGCGGCGCCGCTGTCGGGTGCGTGGGCAACGGTCTCCAGCGTGGCCGGATCGGTGACGGCGAAGCGGCGGCCGTCGAGCGCATCGCGCCAGGCGCCGTCGATCAGGTTGGCGGTGCGAACGAGTTCGGTTCGGGACAGCGTAAGCGGCATGACAGTTCCTTGAATGAAGCGATTCGGCGACGCTGGCGGCGCGCGGCGGGCGCGACCCCCCCCACGCGGACAGCCGGCTGCCGCGTGACGGAGCGACGCACGCCGGTTGTCAGTGACGTTCGCCGAACAGCGATTCGAGCGGGTAGTGCCGTTTGACGAACGGCGACTTGATGATCACGTAACTGAAATACTTCTCGATGCCGATGTTCTGCTCGAGCAGCCCTTCGACGATCGTCTGGTAATGGCTCACGCTGCGCGTGATGAACTTCAGCAGATAGTCGTAGCCGCCGCTCGCGAGGTGGCATTCGACGATCTCGTCGACGTTGCGGATCGCCGCGACGAAGCGGTCGAAATCTTCGCGCCGATGGTCGGCCAGCGTGACCTCGGTAAACACGACCTGCACGTCGCCGAGTTTCTCGAGCTGGATGTGCGCGCCGTAGCCGCCGATGTAGCCGGCCTTCTCGAGCCGCTTCACGCGGATCAGGCATGGACTGGGCGACAGCCCGACCGCATCGGCCAACTCGACGTTGGTCATGCGGCCGCGCTTCTGCAACTGGGAGAGGATTCGCAGGTCGATGCGATCCAGCTTGCTGTCCGTCATGTTCACGTGAAAGGGCAAAAATGGAATGTCCGGTTACTTTAGAGTCGAACGATGGCGGCCACAAGCCCGGCTTTCCCTTGGCCTGTCAGGCCGGCTGTGCGTGCGCGGCGTCGAGCGCGCGCTGCACGCCCGCGTCGGCCAGCACGTCGTCGAGCGTCTTGCGCACGCGTTCGAACAGCAGGTCGAACTCGCCCGCGGTGAAGCTCAGTGCCGGCGCGAAGCCGAGCACGCCGTCGCCGAACGCGCGAAACACCACGCCGTTCGCGTACGCGGCGGCCGCGATCTTGTCCGGCACGTTCAGCGCCGCGTCGAAGCGCGTCTTGCGGGCCTTGTCGGTCACGAGTTCGAGTGCGCCGAGCAGGCCGACCGAGCGTGCGTCGCCGACGAGCGGATGCGCGCGCAGCGCGTCGAGCCCCGCGGCGAAGCGCGGCGCCATCGCCTGGCCGTTCGCGAGCAGCCCGCCTTCGTGATAGAGCTTCAGCACCTCGAGGCCGATCGCCGCGCTGACCGGGTGCGCGGAATACGTATGGCCGTGGCCGACCACGGGCGAATCGGCGCGCTCGCCCGCGATCCCTTCGTAGATTTCGTCGGACATCAGCACCGCGCCCATCGGCGCATAGCCGGCGGTCAGGCCCTTCGCGACGGTCATCAGGTCCGGGTCGACCTGTTCGGCCTCGCATGCGAACAGCGGGCCCGTGCGGCCGAAGCCGGTGATCACCTCGTCGGCGACGAACAGGATGCCGAGGCGCCGGCACGCGTCGCGCATCGCCTTCAGCCAGCCGGCCGGCGGCACGATCACGCCGCCGGAACCCTGCACCGGTTCGCAGAAGAATGCGGCGACGTTGTCCGTGCCGAGTTCGGCGACCTTCGCTTCGAGTGCGGCGACCGACGCGGCGATCAGCGCCTGCGGATCGTCGCCGAGCGGATGGCGGTATGGGTACGGCGACGGAATATGGTGCTGGTCCGCGCGCGGCAGGTCGAAGTGACGGTGGAACGCCGGCAGCGCGGTGAGGCCGGCGCCGATCGACGACGAGCCGTGATAGCCGCGCTCCAGCGCGATCATCTGCTTCTTCGACGGGCGGCCGGTCGCGTTGAAATAATGCGTGATGAAACGCACCGCCGAGTCGATCGCGTCCGAGCCGCCGAGCGTGAAGTACACGCGGTTCAGCGACGGCGGCGCGAGCGCGGCGAGGCGTTCGGCGAGTTCGATCGCCGGCTGCGAGCCGAAATGGAAATAACCGGTCGCGTAGGGCAGCTTCGCCATCTGGTCGGCGGCGGCTTTCACGATGCTGTCGCGGCCGTAGCCGACGTTCACGCACCACAGGCCCGAGAACGCGTCGAGCAGCGTGTGGCCCGCGGCGTCGCGCAGGAACACGCCGTCCGCGGATTCCAGCACGGTGACGCCGCGCGCCTCGTGCGCACGGTAGTTGACGACGGGATGGATCAGGTGTTGACGATCGGCTTCGATCAGCGCGGCTTGGTTCATGGGAAGGCAGGACTCTCGTCAGGTGTCAGCGGTGAGTTCATGCTACCGGGCGAGAAATCCGACCGTGTCTTCAATTTGCGGCTCGAAACGTATGCGCGCGGCGTTTGTGCGGGGCGCTTCGGCATTTTCTGCTGCGCGCCCGACGGGGCCGGGCGTGCCCGTCAGTAGCCGCGCGCGCGATCGACGACGCCGATCATCGGCTGGCCCGCGCGATGGCGAGCGAGGTTCGCGAGCACGGCGTCGACCGCGGTGTCGGGCCGCGTCGCGCTGGCGATGTGCGGCGTGATGCGAATGCGCGGATGCGACCAGAACGGATGGCCGGCCGGCAGCGGTTCGGGATCCGTCACGTCGAGGATCGCGCTGTCGACGCGGCCGCTCGCGAGCGCCGCGAGCAGTGCGGCTTCATCGAGGTGCGGCCCGCGCCCGACCTGCACGAGCGATGCGCCGGCCGGCAGCGCGTCGAACACGCGCGCGCCGAGCAGCCCGCGCGTGCTGTCGGTGAGCGGCAGCAGGCAGATCAGGATGTCGGTGCGGGCGAGAAACGCATCGAGCGCCGCATCGCCTGCATAGCAGTCGACGCCGTCGAGCGTGCGCGGCGTGCGGCTCCAGCCGGCGCACGGGAAACCGAAGCGCCGCAGCGTGTCGAGCACAGCCTGGCCGAGCGTGCCGAGCCCGAGCACGCCGACGCGTCGCGACGCGGCCGCGCGCACGGGATGCTCGCGCCACACCTGGTCGCGCTGCTGGGCCGCATAGTCGAACAGGTCGCGATGGATCGTCAGTACGGCCTGCGTCACGTATTCGACCATCCCTTCGACGATACCTGGTTCGATCATCCGCACGACGGGGATGTGCGGCGGCACGCGCGACAGGTCGAACTGGTCGATGCCGGCGCCGACCGAGAACACGACTTCGAGATTCGGCAGCAGCGCGACCGGATTGTCCGGCGGCTGCCATGCGGCGAGATAGCGGACGGCTTCGGCGTCGCCGAGGTCCGGCCAGATCCGGAACGGCAGGTCCGGCGCCCGTTGCGCGAAGCGCGCCGCCCACTGCGCGCCGCGCACCGGGTCGGCCTTGTAGAGAAAGCTCATCGTGCGCTCCGCTCAGCCGAGCGCCTGGTTCACGATCGCGAACGCGCGCAGCGCCGGGTTGCGTTCGGGCGTCGCGCCGCGCGCCATCGCGACGACGGTGTCGACGCGCGGCAGCCCGAGCCCCTGCAGCCAGTCGGACAGCCCGCTGTCGCCCGGTACGTCGAGCCGCACGAACATGCCCTCGTGCAGCGCGAGCCAGTGGCTGATCAGCGCTTGCGCGCGCAGCGCATCCGGCGCGATCACCGGGCCGATCACGTGGCCGCGGCCGAACCGGCGGAACAGCGCAAAGCCGAGCAACTCGCCGTCGCGATCGAGCGCGATCCCGTTCGCGACGTCGAGCAGCGCCTCGATCACCGCGCCGCGTTCGTAGCCGGCCGCGCGCGACGCGAGCGCGGCGAGGCGCGGCCCGTCGTTGGTGCCGAGCGGGCGCAGGCGCTCGCCGGGCGGCAGCGAGATCAGCGGAGGCTGGAACGCCGCGCCCTGATGCTGATCGATCGTATCGATCGCGGCGAAGCCGAATTTCGCGTACAGCGGCTCGCCCGCCGGCGTCGCATGCAGAAAAATGGTCCGCGTGCCGAGGCTGTCGACGATGCGGGTCATCAGCTCGCGCCCGATGCCGCAGCCCTGGCGTTCGGGCGACACGATGACCATGCCGAGCGACGCGTGCGATTCGCCGAAGCGCCAGCCGAGCGCGGTACCGACGACGCCGGTTTCGTCTTCGGCGACGAAGCCGCTGCCGAGCTGGAACGCGAAGCGCCAGTCGTCGAGCCGGTGCGGCCACTTGACCGCCTCCGACAGTCGGTGGGCGGCAGGCAGGTCGGATTCGGCGAACGGGCGATAGATGAGCGTGCGGGAAGGATTGAGGTCGGACACGCCGGACTCCGGATGGGTGGGAACGATCCGTTCACTCTGCCAGCGCGGTGGCGGCACGGATAGGACGATTCGCCTGTTTTCCGGCGGCGGCGGGCGTGCCCGCGAGATCGATGCAAACCGGCGCGATCGGCGCGAACGAACGCGCGGATCGTGCCGGCGCGGCACGTCGATCCGGTCACATGTGCTGTGGAATGCCACTACGATGAAGCACGCCACAGCCACAGCCACCGCCTGCCGAAGCGCCGCACCGGCAGGCGAGCCCGCTGCGGTAGCGAGGCGCCCCTCGGCCGGCCCCCGCCGCGCCCGATCGCGCCGCAGATCGTGCTGCATGTGGCGGGCAACACGCGGCGATTCTGCGTTTTGAGCGGCGCGGAACGACGCGCGAACGACTTTTTGCCCTGATTCAATTTCGTTGAACCCAGCCATCCCCGGCCCTGCCGGGGCTTCACACCGACAGGACGTCACCATGATCCAGTTTGAACCGAAGTACATCACCTTCGACTGCTACGGCACGCTGACCCATTTCCGGATGGCCGAGACGGCGCGCGAAATCTATGCGGACCGGCTGTCGCCGGCCGCGATGGAGGCATTCGTGCGCGCGTTCGCCGCCTATCGGCTCGACGAGGTGCTCGGCGCGTGGAAGCCGTACCGCGACGTCGTGGTCAACGCGGTCCGCCGCACCTGCGCGCGGCTCGGCGTGAAGTTCGACGAAGCCGAGGCCGAGCTCTTCTATCATGCGGTGCCGACCTGGGGCCCGCACCCGGACGTGCCGGCCGGGCTGTCGCGGCTGGCGTCGAAGTACAAGCTGGTGATCCTGTCGAACGCGATGGACGACCAGATCATGAGCAACGTCGACAAGCTCGGCGCGCCGTTCCACGCCGTGTTCACCGCGCAGCAGGCGCAATCGTACAAGCCGCGGATGCAGGGCTTCGAATACATGTTCGACAAGCTGGGCTGCAAGCCGGAGGACGTGCTGCACGTGTCGTCGAGCCTGCGCTACGACTTGATGACGGCCGAGGATCTCGGCATCAAGCACAAGGCGTTCGTGAACCGCGGCCACGAGCCAGGCACGCCGTTCTACAACTATTACGAAGTGTCGGACATCGGCCAGCTCGCGACGCAGCTCGGGCTGTAAGCGACGCGTTTCTCCGGCGCCGCGCCGCGCACACCTGCCGCCGCCTGTCGCGATCCCGGGGGAAATCCCGCGCAGGCGGCAGGCTGCCGGCGTCGCCACGTCGCGCAAGCCTGCGCGCATTCGCGCCGCGCGTTCGGCATGAGCGCGTCGAGGCCGGCGAACAATCCTCTGAACTTTCACGCGCGTCGGCATGCGGCCGGCACACGCCGGCGGTCCCCGGCGCACGCAGCAATTCATGCTGCGCAGGCTACCCAAAACGGTCGATTCGTATCGTGAGGGCGCCTCGAATCGGGACAACCGGCATTTTGGCGATGCTTAAATGAATTGCATGTGAACGACGTCGTACCCGCCACCAGCAAGCGGGCACGGCGGGATTGAACAACCACGCTGGACCCTTGGACCCACTTTCCACAGTCAGGAGCAGTTCGGATGAGCGACGATATCGACAATGGCGGCAAGGGCGGCTTCACGCGCCGCGACATGATGAAGGTCATGGCGGCGGGCGGCATGATGGCTGCCGGTGCCGGCGGACTGCTGATGACCCCCGGCTCGGCATTCGCCGCGCCCGCGCCGAAGCGCGGCGGCAAGATCCGGGTCGCGAACGAATCCGGCTCGACGGCCGATACGCTCGACCCGGCCAAGGGCTCGACGGGCGCGGACTACACGCGCTTCTTCATGTTCTACAGCGGCCTCACACAGCTCGATGCGAGCCTGACGCCGCAGATGAACCTCGCCGAGTCGCTGCAGACGACCGATGCGAAGACCTGGGTCATCAAGCTGCGCAAGGGCGTCACGTTCCACGACGGCAAGCCGGTCGGCCCGGCCGACGTGGTGTATTCGCTGATGCGCCACAAGAACCCGGCCACCGCGTCGAAGGTCAAGCCGCTCGCCGAGCAGTTCGCCGACGCGAAGGCGACCGGCCCCGACGAAGTCACGCTGACGCTCGCGAGCGCGAACGCCGATCTGCCGGTGATCCTCGCGACGCCGCAGCTCGTGATCGTCAAGGACGGCACGACCGACTTCTCGACCGGCATCGGCTGCGGCCCGTACAAGCTGAAATCGTTCAAGCCGGGCGTATCGACCGTCGGCGTGCGCAACGACAGCTACTTCAAGCCGGGCAGGCCGTATCTCGACGAGATCGAGCTGATCGGCATCAGCGACAGCGCCGCGCGCCTGAACGCGCTGCTGTCGGGCGACGTGCACCTGATCAACGCGATCGATCCGCGTTCGACGCAGCGGGTCTCGTCGACGCCGGGCTACGCGCTGAAGGAAACCAAGTCGGGCCTCTATACCGACCTGATCGCGCGCACCGACAACCCGATCGTCGCGAATCCCGATTTCGTCGAAGGGATGAAGTACCTGTTCGATCGCGAGCAGATCCGCTCGGCGGTGTTCCGCGGCTACTCGGTGATCGGCAACGACCAGCCGATTCCGCCGGGCCATCGCTACTTCAACGCATCGCTGCCGCAGCGGCCGCACGATCCGGACAAGGCGAAATTCCTGCTCCAGAAGGCGGGGGCGCTCGGCGCCACGCTGCCGCCGATCTATGCGACCTCCGACGCGAACGGGTCGATCGAAATGGCCGTGCTGCTGCAGCAGGCCGGCCAGAAGATCGGCCTGAACCTGCAGGTCAACCGCGCGTCGCCCGACGGCTACTGGTCGAACCACTGGATGAAGCACCCGCTCACCTTCGGCAACATCAACCCGCGCTCGAGCGCCGACGTGCTGTTCACGCAGTTCTTCAAGTCGGATGCGCCGTGGAACGAGTCGGGCTGGAAGAATGCGAAGTTCGACCAGTTGCTGCTCGCCGCGCGCTCGGAAACCGACGACGCGAAGCGCAAGCAGATGTACGGCGACATGCAGGCGATCGTGTCGCAGCAGGGCCGGGTCGGCATTCCGGCGTTCATCAGCTTCCTCGACGGGTACGACAAGCGGCTCGCGGGCCTCGGTTCGATCCCGACCGGCGGGATGATGGGCTTCATGTTCGCCGAGAACGTGTGGTGGAACGCATGACGTTGTCGCTGGCCGCCGTCGCGCGGCCGGTGCGGGCCACCGCGCCGGCCACGCGCGGTCTTTTCGGGAGTCCCGCTCGATGAACCGAATTCTCATCGGACTGATCGGCCGGCGCATCGCGGTCACCGCGCTGACGCTGCTGATCGTGTCCGCGATCATCTTCACGATCACGAACCTGCTGCCGGGCGATGCCGCGCAGGCCGCGCTCGGCCAGTCGGCGACGCCGGAGACGGTCGCCGCGCTGCGCCAGCAGTTCGGTCTCGACATGCCGGCGCACGTGCGTTACGTGCACTGGCTCGCCGGGCTGTTGCACGGCGATTTCGGCCGGTCGCTGTCCGGCGACATGCCGGTGTCGGAGCTGATCGGCGGGCGCCTGCCGAAGTCGCTCGCACTCGCGGCGATCACGACCGCCGTATCGGTGCCGATCGCGCTGCTGCTCGGGATCCTCGCGGCGGTCAAGCGCGAGTCGGCGATCGACCGCGTGATCAGCCTCGGCACGCTGTCGCTCGTCGCGACGCCGGAGTTCCTGATCGCGACGGTCGCCGTGCTCGTGTTCGCGGTGAAGCTGCGCTGGCTGTCCGCGCTGTCGTACGGCGGCCCGATCGACAGCCTGCACGATTTCCTGCGTGCGTATGCGATGCCGGTGCTGACGCTGTGTGCGGTCGTGATCGCGCAGATGGCGCGCATGACGCGCGCCGCGGTGATCGAGCAGTTGAGCGCGTCGTATGTCGAGATGGCCGTGCTCAAGGGCGCGAGCCCCGCGCGCGTCGTGCTGCGCCACGCGCTGCCGAACGCGATCGGCCCGATCGCCAACGCGATCGCGTTGAGCCTGTCGTATCTGCTCGGCGGCGTGATCGTCGTCGAGACGATCTTCAACTATCCGGGCCTCGCGAGCCTGATGGTCGACGCCGTCAGCAACCGCGATTTCCCGTTGGTCCAGGCGTGCACGCTGATCTTCTGCGTCGCTTACCTGACGCTCGTGCTGTTCGCCGACCTGTGCTCGATCGTGTCGAACCCGCGACTGCGGACCTGAGCGTCCCCGTCCACCTTCCGAGATGCCGCCCATGCACCCGACCGAACCCGTTCATCGCAGCAGCGCGCTGCCGCCGTCAGGCGAGCCGCGCTCGCCGTGGGGAGGCGCGACGCCGCCCGCGGCGCCGTCCCCCGACCAGCCGCGCAAGCGCCGCGGCGCACGCATCGGACTGACCGCCGGCGGCCGCGTCGGCCTGTCGATGGCCGGCCTGATGCTGTTCGTCGCGGTGTTCGCGCCGCTCCTCGCACCGCACGACGTCGGCGCGATCGTCACGCCGGACGTGTTCGCGCCGTTCAGCGCGAAGCTGCCGTTCGGCTCCGACTTCCTCGGCCGCGACATGCTGAGCCGCATCCTGTACGGCACGCGGCTGACCGTGCTGCTCGCGCTGGCCGCGGTGCTGCTCGCCGCGGTGACCGGCACGACGCTCGGGCTGCTCGCGACCGTGTCGGGCCGCGCGGTCGACGAGACGATGAGCCGGCTGCTCGACGCGCTCACGTCGATTCCGTCGAAGATGTTCGCGCTGATGTTCGTCGCCGCGTTCGGCTCGTCATTGCCGCTGCTGGTCCTCACCGCGGCGGTCAGCTACATGCCGGGCTCGTACCGGATCGCGCGCGCGCTGGCCGTCAACATCAGCACACTCGAATTCGTGCAGGTGGCCAGGGCGCGCGGCGAAAGCGCGCTGTACATCGCGTGCGTCGAGATGCTGCCGAACATGATCCATCCGATGCTGGCGGACACCGGGCTGCGCTTCACGTTCGTCGTGCTGCTGCTGAGCGGCCTGAGCTTTCTCGGGCTCGGCGTGCAGCCGCCGTATGCAGACCTCGGCTCGCTCGTGCGCGAGAACATCGCGAGCCTCGGCGACGGCTCGGCCGTCGCGATCATGCCCGCGGTCGCGATCGCGATCCTGACGGTGGGCGTCAACCTGATGATCGACGGTCTGCCGCATCGCGGCCGCCGCAAGGGCGCGGCCGGCGCCGCCGGAGGACACTGATGCGACACGAATCGAATCCGCTCGTCGAGGTGCGCGGGCTGCGCGTGGTCGGTGGCCGGCCGGGCGGCGAGGAAACGACGATCGTCCACGGCGTCGACTTCGAGATCGGGCGCGGCGAGGTGCTCGCGCTGATCGGCGAATCGGGCTCCGGCAAGACGACGATCGCGCTGTCGCTGATGGGCCATGCGCGCGCCGGATGCCGGATCGCCGGCGGCACGGTGAAGCTCGACGGCACCGACGTATGTACGCTTTCGGCGCAAGCGCTGACCGCGCTGCGCGGCCGCAAGGTCGCGTATATCGCGCAGAGCGCGGCCGCCGCCTTCAATCCGTCGCGCACGATTCTCGACCAGGTGATCGAGAGCGCGCTGATCCACAAGACGATGACGAAGCGCGACGCGCAGGCGAAGGCGATCGAGCTGTTTCGCGCGCTCGCGCTGCCGGAGCCGGAGACGATCGGCAAGCGCTATCCGCACCAGGTATCGGGCGGCCAACTGCAGCGGCTGATGGCCGCGATGGCGCTGATCACCGATCCCGAGCTGGTGATCCTCGACGAGCCGACCACGGCGCTCGACGTGACCACGCAGATCGACGTGCTGCAGGCGTTCAAGAACGTGATCCGGCGCTACGGGATGAGTGCGGTGTACGTATCGCACGACCTGGCCGTGGTCGCGCAGATGGCCGACCGGATCGTCGTGCTGAGCGACGGCGTGATCCGCGAGGCGGGCGACACCGAACAGATCCTGCATGCGCCGACGCACCCGTACACGCAGAGCCTGATCGCGGCGGTCACGCCGAACGATGCCGAACGCGGCGCGCAGGCGCAAGCACCGGAGCCGGCCGCATCGGCGCCGCTGCTCGACGTGCGCGGCGCGATCGCGGGCTATGGTGGCCGCACCGCGAACGGCTGGCCCGCGAAGGTCATCCTGCATGAAGTCGACCTGCGCATCGGGCGCGGGCAGACGGTCGGCGTGATCGGCGAATCGGGCTCCGGCAAGACGACGCTCGCGAAGGTGATCGCGGGCCTCGTGCCGGCGACCGGCGGCGAGATCCTGCTCGACGGCGTGCCGCTCGCGCGCGATATCGGCAAGCGCACCAAGGAGCAGCATCGCCGCGTGCAGATCGTGTTCCAGAACGCCGATACCGCGCTCAACCCGGTGCATACCGTCGAGCGCACGCTCGCACGGCCGCTCGCGTTCTACCACGGGATCAAGGGCGCGCGTGCACGCCAGCGCGTCGCGGAGCTGCTCGAGCTCGTGCGGCTGCCGCCGGCGGTGGCCTCGCGGCGTACCGGCGAGCTGTCGGGCGGGCAGAAGCAGCGCGTGAACCTCGCGCGTGCGCTCGCGGCCGAGCCCGACCTGATCCTGTGCGACGAGGTCACGTCGGCGCTCGACACGGTGGTCGGCGCCGCGATCATCGAGCTGCTGCGCGACCTGCAGGCGAAGCTCGGCGTGTCGTACGTGTTCATCACGCACGACATCGCGAAGGTGCGCGCGATCAGCGACGACATCGTCGTGCTGTATGCGGGCCGCCGCGTGGAGACGGGCAGCCGCGACGCGCTGTGCGCGCCGCCTTATCACCCGTATTCGCACTTGCTGGTGTCGTCCGCGCCGGAGTTGCGTTCGGGCTGGCTCGACGATGCGGCCGAGCGTTGTCACCGGCCGCTGGTGCCGATCGGCGAGCGCGAGAACGAGGCCGAGCTGTGTCCGTTCCTGGCGCGCTGCGCGATGCGCGTGGACGGCGTGTGCAACCGGACGGCCCCGTCGCTGCGCACGCTCGGCAACGGCGCGCAGGTGCTGTGCCATCGCAGCGAGGAAGATCTCGCGCGCTTCCAGGCAGAGCCGGTTTCCGCCGGCGTCACGCCGGTGCAGCTGTAGTACGCACCGCGCGAACCGTTCATCGCGCGGTGCGGTGGACGGCCCGCCGCATAGTCTGCTGCGACGGTCGCGCAAAACGGCGATTTGTACGCGTGCCGCGCGCGAATACGCGGCAACTGCGGTTTTTGCCAGTGGTTAAATGATTCGCATTGAATGGGTGCCGTTCGTCGTTGCCGGCATGCACAAAGGATCCGATGAAACTGGAATCGTACTGGCTGGATACACGCCCCGCGTTTCGCGCCGGCAGCGTCGGCCCCGTCGAAGGGCGCGCCGACGTGGCCGTGATCGGCGGTGGCTTCACCGGCTTGTCGGCGGCGCTCGCGCTCGCGCAGCGCGGCGTATCGGTGGTCGTGCTCGAAGCCGCGCAGGTCGCAGGTGAAGCGTCCGGCCGCAACGGCGGCCAGTGCAATACGGGCGTCGCGCAGGACTACGCGTCGCTGGCCGCGCGCATCGGCGCCGCGCAGGCGAAGCAGTTTTATCTCGCGTACGAAAGCGCGGTGAAGAGCGTCGAGGCGATCGTGACCGAACAGGCGATCGACTGCGATTTCCGGCGCGCCGGCAAGCTGAAGCTCGCCGCGAAGCCGCAGCATTTCGCGGGGCTCGAAAAAACCTTCAACGCGTTGCGGCGCGACGTCGATCCGGATATCGAACTGATCGAGCCGTCGCGGATCCGCGATGAAATCGCATCCGACGGTTTTTACGGTGGGCTCCTGCAGCGCAACGGCGCGCAGATGCACATGGGCAAGTTCGGCGTCGGGCTCGCGCAAGCGGCCGTGCGTGCCGGCGCACGCGTGTACGAGCACGCGGCCGTCACGCAGCTCGAGCGGCTCGACGGCGAGCGCCACCGGGTCGCCTGCACCCGCGGCACGCTCGTCGCCGACCGCGTGCTGATCGCGACCGGCGCGTCGCAGCACGGGCCGTTCGCGTGGTTCCGGCGGCGCATCGCGCCGGTCGGCAGCTTCATCGTCGTGACCGAGCCGCTGCCCGACGCGCAGTTGAACCGGCTGTTTCCGCATCGCCGTGCGTACGTGACGTCGCGCCAGATCGGCAACTACTTCCGCGTGACGCCCGACAACCGGCTGCTGTTCGGCGGCCGCGCGCGTTTCGCGATGTCGAGCCCGCGCTCCGACGCGAAGAGCGGCGACATCCTGCGCGCCGGCATGGCCGGCTATTTCCCCGAACTGGCCGGCGTGCGGCTCGACTACTGCTGGGGCGGCCTCGTCGACATCACCGCCGACCGGCTGCCGCGCGCGGGCCAGCACGACGGGCTCTATTACTCGATGGGCTACAGCGGCCACGGCGTGCAGATGTCGGTGCACATGGGCCGCGTGATGGCGGACGTGCTGTATGGCGCGGCCGCGTCGAACCCGTGGCGCGAACTCGACTGGCCGGCGATGCCCGGCCATTTCGGGCACGCGTGGTTCTTGCCGCTCGTCGGCGCGTATTACCGGATGCAGGATTTCCTGCATTGATGCGAGCGCCGGGAGAACTCGATATGACAGTGCAATTCGTTGGCTCGCCGCGTGTCGCGCGGCCCGTCTCGCCGGCGATCGGCGACGTGCTGCGCACGATCGACGTGTCGTTCGCGCAGCCGCTGAACCTCGATACGCTCGCGGCGGTGGCCGGGCTGAGCGTGTCGCGTTTCACCGCGCGCTTTCGCAGCGAAACCGGGCTGTCGCCGCACCGGTATCTGTGTCTCGTGCGGGTACGGCGGGCGCAGGACCTGTTGCGCGCCGGTCTCGCGCCGTCGGTCGTCGCGACCGACGTCGGCTTCTTCGATCAGAGCCATCTGTGCCGGCATTTCCGGCGCGTGCTCGGGATCACGCCGCGCGACTACGTGGTCGCCCGAACGGGCGGCGCGCCGGCGCGAGCGACGGCGACGCGCGTGCGCAGCGAACGCCGCGATGCGTCGTATCACGCGGCTTGAGCACGGGCATGGACGACGTGCCCCGCTGAGGACGTCCGGCAGGCGCGCCGGCGAACGACGATTTCCGATATCGCGTGACAGCTTCCGAACGAATCCGTCACGCACCGCACAGGAGCAGAAATGACCGCAGTTTTCGTGTTGCATCGTGCCGACGGCGCACCTTCTTCCACCACGTTCCGCAAGCAGGCGTTCGGGGCGAGCGATCCGTTCGCGTCGCATCGCGAGATCGCGTGGGAAGGCCCCGACGCGATGGCCGCGGGGCGCATCGGCTTCGCGGGCGAACTGGACGTGGCGAATTTTCCGCACATCGAAACCCTCGTCGTCGTCCAGGGCGAACTGACGCTCGAAGCGGCCGGGGCCGCACCGCTCGTGGTCGGCCCGGGACAGGGCGCCGTCATCGGTGGCGGCACGGCGCTGCGCATCGCCGCGCAAACGCCGGTGCTGCTGATGTTCTGCGCGGCAGCGTGCGCGCAACCGACGAAACGCGGCCTCTTTGCGCTGCGCGCCGACGCGGACTTCAAACCGTCCGCCACGCTGCCGGCCGAGGTATTGCTCGGCCCCGCGCCGCAATGCCGCAGCGACAACGTGTTCACCGACGACGGCGCCGGGTACTGCGCGGGCACATGGGATTCGACGCCGTATCACCGGATCGTCCGGCCGCATCGCGCGAACGAGTTCATGTTCCTGCTGGACGGCGGCGTCCGGTTCGCGGCGCCCGACGGCAGCGTGCTGGCGCTCGGCGCCGGCGACGCGCTGTTCGTGCCGCGCGGCGCGGCGATCGGGTGGGAAAGCAGCGAGCGCGTGGCGAAGTTCTACGTGATGCAGAACGTCAAACCCTCCACCGAACGAGACTGAGCATGTCCCCTCCGCTGCGCCATATCGAAACCTTGTCCACGCCGCCGGCCGCGGCCGACGTCGTCGTGATCGGCGGCGGCATCATCGGCGTCTTCACCGCCTACTATCTGGCCCGCCGCGGTATATCGGTCGCGCTCGTCGAGAAGGGGCGCATCGGCGCCGAACAATCGAGCCGCAACTGGGGCTGGTGCCGGCAGCAGAACCGCGACGCGCGCGAGTTGCCGATGGCGAGCAAGAGCATCGATCTGTGGGAACGATTCGCCGCCGAATCCGGCGAAGACACCGGCTTTCATCGCTGCGGGCTGCTGTATCTCAGCAACGACGAGGCCGAGCTGTCCCGCTGGGCCAGCTGGGGCGAATTCGCGAAGACCGCAGGCGTGACCACGTACATGCTCGACAGCAAGCAGGCGGCCGAGCGTGGACGGGCAACCGGGCGGCAATGGAAGGGCGGCGTGTTCTCGCCGACCGACGGCACGGCCGATCCCGGCAAGGCCGCGCCGGCCGTGGCCGCCGCGCTGATCAAGCTGGGCGGCAGTGTCCATCAGCACTGCGCGGCGCGCGGCATCGAGCTCGAAGGCGGCCATGTCGCCGGCGTCGTCACCGAAGCCGGCGTCATCAAGACCCGAACGGCCGTGATGGCCGGCGGCGCATGGGCGTCGTCGTTCTGCCGCCAGCTCGGCATCCGGTTTCCGCAGGCATCGATCCGTCAGTCGATCCTGAGCGTGTCGCCCGTCGAAACGCCGCTGCCGGATGCGATGTATACGTCCGGCGTGTCCGTGACGCGCCGCAGCGACGGCCGCTACGCGTTGGCGATCAGCGGCCGCGCGCGCGTGGACCTGACGCCGCAGTTCCTGCGCTTCGCGCCGCAATTCGTGCCGATGTTCGCGAAGCGCTGGCGCAACCTGCTGCCGGGCGGGCTCGAAGGCGTGCGCGGTGGCCATGAAACGTTGAAGCGCTGGCGCCTCGACGCGCCGACGCCGATGGAAGCGGTACGCATTCTCGATCCGAAGCCCGACATGCCGACGGTCACCGAAACGTATCGCCGCGCGGCCGAACTGTTGCCCGAACTGCGCGACGCGAAGATCACGCACGCGTGGGCCGGGTACGTCGACAGCACGCCGGACGGCGTGCCGGGCATCGGCGAAGTGCCGGGCGTGCCGGGGCTGATCCTGGCGGCGGGTTTTTCGGGGCACGGCTTCGGGATCGGGCCGGGCGCCGGGCACCTGATCGCCGATCTCGCGTCCGGTGCGCAACCGTTCGTCGACCCGACGCCGTATCGGCCCGGCCGGTTCAGCGAGTCCGCATGGGGCAAGGTCGCGGATTTCTAGTGCAAGGCCGTCACGCGGGCGACGCGCGCCGATCCGGATCGCATGCGCGGCCGGATCGGCGCGGCGAACGTCCGCCGGCCCGACAGTGCGGTGCAGTGCGATGCGGTAACTTGGGAGTTTCCGATGCGTTTCAGTTCCTATTGGCTCGATACGTCGGAGCCGTTCGCGAGCAACTCGCCGGCGTTGCATGACGGAAGTTGCGACGTGGTGGTGGTGGGCGGCGGGATCACGGGCTCGGCGGCCGCCCTGGCGCTGGCGAAAAAAGGCGCGCGCGTGATCGTCTGCGAGGCGGGCACCGTCGGGCAGGCGGCGTCGGGGCGCAACGGCGGCATGTGCAACAACGGCTTCGCTCAGGATTACGCATCGCTGTCGCAGCGCATCGGCACGGAACTGGCCAACCGGCTCTATCTCGCGTTCGACGCGGGCGTCGACACGGTCGAGCGGCTGGTCAGGGAGGAGTCGATCGATTGCGATTTCGTGCGCCGCGGCAAGCTCAAGCTCGCGGCGAAGCCCGAGCACTACGACAAGCTCGTGCGCAGCCAGGCGCTGCTCGCGGCGAGCGTGGACCCCGACACGCGCATGGTCACGAAGGCGGAGCTACGCGACGAGATCGGTTCGAACCGATATCACGGCGGGCTGCTGTTCGGCAAGAGCGCCGGGATGCATGTCGGCCGTTATGTGCGCGGCCTCGCGCGCGCCGCGCAAGCACGCGGCGCGCACATTCTCGAGCATGCGCCGGTGTTCGGCCTGAAGCGGCAAGCGGGCGGCGCTTACGCGGTACGTACGCCGCTCGGCGAGATCCGCGCGCGTCAGGTGCTGCTCGCGAGCGGCATTTCGCAGGTCGGGCCGTTCGGCTGGGTTCGCCGCAGGATCGTGCCGGTCGGCGCGTTCATCATCGTCACCGAGCCGTTGCCGAACGACCTGCTCGACAGCTTGCTGCCGACGCGCCGGATGGTCACCGACACGAAGAACTTCGTGAATTTCTTTCGCGTCACGCCCGACAACCGGATGCTGTTCGGCGGGCGCGCGCGTTTTGCCGCGTCGAATCCGCGCTCCGACGAAAAGAGCGGGGCGATCCTGCGGCAGCAGATGGCCGCCGTGTTTCCCGAGCTGGCCGACGTACGCATCGACTACTGCTGGGGCGGGATGGTCGACATGACGGCCAACCGGCTGCCGCGCGCGGGCGAGCGCGACGGCATTTACTACTCGATGGGCTATAGCGGCCACGGCACGCACATGGCCACGCTGATGGGCACGCTGATGGCCGAGATCATGGACGGACGCGCCGACCTCAACCCGTGGAAAGGTTTCGACTGGCCCGCGATTCCGGGCCACTTCGGCAAACCCTGGTTCCTGCCGTTCGTCGGCACCTGGTATCGACTCAAGGACACCTTGCAATGAATTCACCCGTTGTTCGCCTGATGCAAGCCGGCCGGCTCGATCGCTTTTTCATCGACGGCGACTGGGTCATGCCGGACGGCCGCGACCGGTTCGCGGTCGTCAGTCCGTCCACCGAAGACACGCTGTGCGAGATCCCGCTCGGCAATGCGCGCGACGCCGACCGCGCGGTGCAGGCCGCGCGCCAAGCGTTCGAACGCTGGTCCGCGACGTCGCCGCATGAACGCGCGGCGCTGCTCGACCGCGTGCATGCGCTGATGCTGGAGCGCACCGAGCTGTTCGCGACCGCGCTCGCGCTGGAGATGGGCGCGCCGATCGGCTATGCACGCGGCGCGCACGTGCCGCTCGCGGCCGAACATATCCGCGTCGCACGCGACAACCTCGCGCGCTACCCGTTCGTCGAGCGGCGCGGGACGACTGCGGTCGTGCGCGAGCCGATCGGCGTGTGCGCGCTGATCACGCCGTGGAATTGGCCGATCTATCAGATCACCGCGAAGGTCGGGCCGGCGCTCGCGGCCGGCTGCACGGTGGTGCTGAAGCCGAGCGAGCTGTCGCCGCTCAGCGCGCTGCTGTTCGCGGAAGTGCTCGCCGATGCGGGCGTGCCCGCGGGCGTATTCAATCTCGTGAGCGGCAGCGGCGAGACGGTGGGGGCCGCGCTTTCGTCGCACCCGGCGGTCGACATGGTGTCGATCACCGGATCGACGCGCGCGGGCGTGCTCGTCGCGCAGGCGGCCGCGCCGACCGTCAAGCGCGTCGCGCAGGAACTGGGCGGCAAGTCGCCGAACGTCGTGCTGCCGGATGCGGACCTGTCGCGCGCGATCCCGCCTGGCGTGGCCGCCGCGTTCCGGAACATGGGGCAATCGTGCAGCGCGCCGACCCGCATGATCGTGCCGCGCGACGCGCTCGGCGAGGTCGAGGCGTTGGCCGTCGCGGCGATGCAAACGCTCGTGGTCGGCGATCCGTTCGACGAGGCCACGACGCACGGGCCGCTGGCCAATCGCGCGCAGTTCGGGCGGGTTGCGCAGATGATCGACGTGGGCATCGACGAACGCGCGAAGCTGATCGCCGGCGGCCCGGGCCGGCCCGCGGGTTTCGACAAGGGCTTCTATGCGCGGCCGACGATTTTCTCCGACGTGCGCACCGACATGGCCATCGCGCAGCAGGAAATCTTCGGTCCGGTCCTCGCGATCCTGCCTTACGATACCGTCGACGAAGCGATCGCCATCGCGAACGACACGGTCTACGGGCTCGGCGCGCACGTGCAGGGCACCGACAAGGAACGCGTACGCGCGGTGGCCGCACGCATCCGGGCAGGGCAGGTGCATCTGAACTACCCCGCATGGGATCCTCAGGCGCCGTTCGGCGGGTACAAGCAGTCGGGCAACGGCCGCGAGTACGGAGTCGAAGGGATGGAGGAGTACATGGAGGTCAAGTCCGTCCTGGGCTTTTACGATTGATGCGGCTGCCGCGTGCGATGCGGCAGTCGCGATGTGAACCGGTTTGCTTTGCAAGGGTGCCGAGAGTGGAAAACGCCATCATCCCCGACGCGTCGCTGGACGCGCATCACGCGCACTGGGCGACACTGCGCCGCGACCTGCACGCGCATCCCGAGTTGCGATTCGAAGAACACCGGACGGCCGACGTCGTCGCCCGCGAGCTCGAGGCGCTCGGCTATGCGGTGTCGCGCGGGCTCGGCGGCACGGGCGTCGTCGCAAGCCTGCCCGGCGCGGATCCGCGCCGCGGCATCGTGCTGCGCGCCGATCTGGACGCGTTGCCGATCCACGAAGCCAACGACTTCGCGCATGCATCGTGCACGCACGGGATCATGCACGCGTGCGGCCATGACGGCCATACCGTGATGTTGCTCGGCGCCGCGCGCGTGCTGAAGGCGTTGCCACAGTTGCCCGGCACCGTCCATTTCGTGTTTCAGCCGGGCGAAGAGGGCGGTGCGGGCGCGCGCAGGATGATCGACGACGGGCTGTTCGAGCAATACCCGACGGAGGCGGTATTCGGCATGCACAACTGGCCCGGTCTGCCGGCCGGGCATTTCGGGTTGCGCACCGGCCCGATCATGGCTGCGGGCTCGCGCTTCAGGATCACGGTGACGGGCAAGGGCGCGCATGCGGCGCAGCCGCATCTGGGCATCGATCCGGTGCCGCTCGCGTGCTCGATGGTGCTGCAGTGCCAGACCATCGCCGCACGGCACAAGGACCCCGTCGACCCTGCGGTCATTTCCGTCTGCATGTTCCATGCGGGCACGACGGACAACGTGATTCCCGACACCGCCGAGCTGCGCGGCACGATCCGCACGCTGTCGTCGGCATTGCAGCAGAAGCTGCAGCGCGACGTGCGGCTCGCGTGCGAGGGGCTCGCGGCGGCCTATGGCGCGCAGGTCGACGTCGAGTTTTTCCAGTACTACCCGGCAACGGTCAACACGCCGGCCGAGACGGCGCTGTGCGAAGCGGTGATTCGCGACACGTTCGGCGACGCGCGCGTCGACCGCGACGTGCCGCCGAACATGACGTCCGAAGACTTCGGCTTCATGCTGGAGGAGCGGCCGGGCGCTTACGTGCTGATCGGCAATGCACGGGACGGCGCGGCCTCTCCGGCGCTGCACCACCCGAAATACGACTTCAACGACGACATCATTCCGGCCGGCGTCCGCTATTGGGTCGCGCTGGCGCAGCATTACTTCGCGCGATCGCCGTGATGCGTCGGGGCGGCGTGGAAACCGGTGGACGTCTGGTCGATCGGGCGCCGAGTCCGGGGCACGCGTGCTTCCGGATCGTCGTGCGCCCATGCCAGCCGGCGTGAACCGTGCAATCTATCGTCGCTTCGGTGTGATCGCCGCGTATTTTTTCCGACGTACCGTGTCGCACGACCACATTGTTCGAAAGGACTGCTTGATGAATCAGGAACCTGAAGTGAAGGAGCAAGGCGCGGCGTCCCCGCTTCGCTACCGCAGATTCACCGCGGCGGACATCCCCGCCGCCCATGCGCTTTCCACGGCGCTTCGCTGGCCGTTCAGGGCGGAAGACTGGCAGTTTTCCGCGGAAACGTCGACCGCGTTCGCGGCCGAGGAAAACGGCGTGGTCATCGGCACGGCGATGTGCTGGAAGTACGGTGCGGATCGCGCGGCGATCGGGCATGTGATCGTCTCCGACGCGCATCAGGGCCGCGGAATCGGCCGCAAACTGATGGAGACGCTCCTGGACGAACTGGGTCCGCGCATCACGTTTCTGCATGCGACGCCGGCCGGTCGGCCACTCTACGAGAAACTGGGGTTCACCGTGTGCGGATCGCTGGGCCAATATCAGGGCAACGTGGATCGGCCCGCCGCGGTTGCCGTGCCCGACGGCGAGCGGCTGCGTGCCGGTGCGCCGGCCGACTGGCCGCGCCTGGTCGAACTCGATGCGCGTGCGTCCGGTCTCGAGCGCGACGCGCTGTTGTCCGCGTTGCAGACGCGGGGCGAAAGCGTGGTGCTCGAACGCGACGGCGAGGTCGTCGGGTTTTCGGTGCTGCGGCGCTTCGGTCGCGGTTACGTGATCGGTCCGGTGGTCGCGCCGCGTTCGAGCGACGATGCGTGCGCGAAAGCGCTGATCGGCTATTGGCTGACGAAACGAGACGGCGAATTCGTGCGTATCGATGTGCCTGACGGGACCGGTCTGCCGGCGTGGCTGAGCGAGCAGGGCTTGAAACAGGTGGATACTTGTTCGAAGATGGTTCGCAACGCATCGGCCGCGGCGCATGAGGGCGCGGCCGATCCGGCCTGGGGACTGTACGCGCTGGTCAGTCAGGCCATGTTGTAAACCCCGGCCGCGCACGGCGGCCGGCTCTCCCGGGGCTGCCCGCGCAGCCGCCCCGGCTTGAAGGCGCGGCATCGCGCTCAGCGGACAAGCGCAGCCGCGAAGTCGCGATACGTCCGCAGCGGGCGGCCGAGGATCGTGGTCAGCCGCTCGACGTCACCGGCCTCCGGCACCATCCCGTCGCTGACGTAGCGCTCGGCCATCAGCCGCATTTCGTAGGCCATCCATTTCGGCATGAACTGCGCCAGATTGCGTTCGAACGGCGTGGGATCGTCGCCGCCATACGTAACCGGCCGACCGAGCGTGTCCGACCAGATCGACGCCAGTTGCGGGCCGGTCAGCGTGTCGGGCCCGACCAGGTTGAGGGTTTCGACCGGCAGCTTGCCCGGCGCATCGTTGCGGCGGATCAACTCGATCGCCGCGACTTCCGCGATATCGCGCACGTCGACCATCGCGACGCCCTTGCCGCCGATCGGCATCGGGTACACGCCGTGCCCGACGATCACGTCCTTGACCATCGATTCGTTGTCCATGAAATACGCGGGTCGCAGGATCGTCGCGCTGAACCCCATCTGCTCGATCATCCGCTCCGCGCCGGATTTCACCGCGAAGTGCGGCACGTTCACGAAGCGATCGGCATGGAGGACCGACAGATAGACGGCGCGCTCGATGCCCGCTTCGCGGGCCAGGTTCAGCGCAATCAGCGCCTGCGTGAATTCGTCGCCCGCCACGCCGTTGAGCAGGAACAGCGTGCGCACGCCGGAGAAAGCCGCCCGCAGCGCGTCGACGTCGAGCATGTCGCCCTGCGCGACGGTCACGGCCGCCGGAAAATCGGCCTTCGCCGGATCGCGCACCAGCACGCGCACGTCGGCGCCGCGATCGACGAGTTGACGGACGACCTGGCGGCCGACACGGCCGGTGGCGCCGGTAACGAGAATGGTCATGATGTTCACTCCTGAGGTAACGATGGGATGGACTGCCCACCCAAGTTATGTGATCCACTCATGATCCGGAAGATGTGATAAATAGACATGGCGTCTCACTGGTGGAACACATGGACCTGCTCGCTCTCGCCGATTTCAATCTCGTCGCCCGCCATGGCAGCTTCGGCGAGGCCGCTCGGGTCGCGGATCGCCCGAAGGCGACGCTGTCGCGCCGCGTGGCGGAACTGGAGAACAGTCTGTCGTTGCGCCTGTTCGAGCGCGGCTCGCGCGGCGTGAAGCTCACGCAGGAAGGGCGCGCGCTCTACGAGCGGACGGGCGCGCTGCTCGCGGAGCTGGCCGACAGCGCGTCGGCGATCGCAGCGGGGAGCGAGCGGCCGCGCGGCCGGCTGCGGATCAGCGCGCCGATGCTGTTTTCCCAGTTCGCGATGGGGAAGCTGGTGGCGACGTTCGCGCTGAGATACCCGGACGTCCGGCTGGAGGTGACGACCGAAGATCGGCCCGTCGACATGATCGAGGAAGGGTACGACCTCGTGATCCGCGTGAATCCGGACCCGGACGAGAGCCTGATCGGGCGCGTGATCCTGCGCGACCGGCTGGTCGTCGTCGCGACGCCCGAACTGGCGCGGCCGAGCGGCGACGCACCTGCGCCGGCCGTGGTTCGCGGCGCGCACGACACGCGCGCCGTATGGGAGATCACGGGCCCGGCCGGGCTGGCGCGCATACCGGTCGATCCCGTGGCGCGGCTGTCGTCGCTGGTCATGGTGCGCGATACGGTCCGCCTCGGCTTGGGCGCCGCATGCCTGCCGATATCGCTCGTGAGCCGCGACCTGGCCGCCGGCGCGCTCGTCAGTTGGGGCGACGTGCCGGGGTCCGATATCGCCCTGTGGGCGCTGTATCCGTCGAGGCGATTATTGAGCGCGCGCGTGTCCGCGTTTCTCGATCACCTGAAGGACGCGTTTCCGTCGGGCGAGCCGGAAGAGTTGGCGGCGTATATCGAACCCGGGCAGTGAAACGGCCGCGGTCGCGACAGCGATGTCCTGACGGGGATGCCGGCGCAATCGGCACGAGCGGTGCCGTCGTCCGTCCCGACTCGAACCGGGGCCTTCACGCCGGCTGCGCGACCGGCTCCGTCTGCGCGTAACACACGCGGTTCCTGCCTTCGCGCTTGGCGCGATAGAGCGCCATGTCCGCCTGATGCGTCAGCGCGTGCACGGAAGCATGCCGCGCGCGCCGACCGGTCGCACAGCCGATGCTGACCGTGAAATCCGGAACGGTCTCCGCAAACCCGTCGAGCCGGTTGCGTTCCACCTCGCGGCGAATCGCGTCGGCCACCTGCGCGGCGCCGTTTTCGTCGGTATCGGGCAACACCGCGACGAACTCCTCGCCGCCGTAGCGCGCGGCGAGGTCGCCGCGCCGTCGCGTATGCGTGCGGATGCATTCGGCGAGAAAGCGCAGCGCGGTGTCGCCCTGCGCGTGCCCGTGCCGGTCGTTGTACTGCTTGAAGTGATCGGCGTCGATGAACAGCACCGACAGGCTGCCGCCGCTGCCGCGCTGCAGTCGCGCCCATTCGTCGGCCAGCGCGGTATCGAGCGCGCGACGATTGCGCAGTCCGGTCAACGGGTCGGTACGCGTGAGATCGGTCAGCAGCGTCTGCTTGCGGAAGTTGTCCCGCAATGCGAAGGCAAGCAGCCAGACCGCCGCGCAGAACGATGCGCCGATCACGGATGCCGATACGCCGACCGTCCACGACAGGCGCCGGACGCCGGCCAGCACGTCGCTCTCGGCCGGCGCGACGACCGCGATCAGCGGCGTGCCCGGTATCCGCTGATAGGTATACAACCGCACGATGCCGTCGATGCTCGAGCGCGCGGGATAGAAGCCCGATTCGCTGTTCACCATCCGCTTGAAGGATGTCGAGCGACGCAGGAGGTTCATCTGGCCATCGTTCAACGACGGGTTTCTCGCGAGGATCGTGCCGTCCGCGCGCACGATCGCGCTGACCCCGTTCGGCCCGACGTCGAGGCGGGACAGCAACTGCTCGAAGTAAGCGAGATCGACGGCGACGACCGCGATCCCGTCGAACGCATGGTCCGGCCGCTCGATGCGCCGCGACAGCGCGATGGATTCCTTGCCGCCGCGCGAGCGTGCGCGATAGGGCTGGGAGACGTAGAGCCCGACGTCGTCCGCATCGCGATGGACCTTGAAGTAGTCGCGATCGGCGAAGTCCCACCGGTGGGTCGTGCTGCAGCATCCGTCGATCAGCCGGCCGTGCCTGTCGGTCACGCCCATGCCGGTCACGTATTGCGCGGCGGTTCGCTCGAACAGCAGGTCGTGCCGCAGCCCGGCGTCCATCCGCTGGACGGCCGGCTTGCCGAGGTCGGCCGCCAGCGCGATCAACGCGTTGTTCGACGTTTCGACCGTCCTCGCGATCTGGCTCGCGAGCACGGCCGCGACGTTGCGCGACGTCTCGTGCGCATGCTCGACGACTTCGCTGCGCGCCACCCACAGCGTCACCGCGCTGATCGCGAGCATCGCGAGCGACATCAGCGTGCCCAACGCGCCGACGACGAACGGGTGGCGTCCGGCCCAGTCGGCGATTTTCTCGATCGAAGTGAATGCGGGCATGCTCGGGCTCGTTTTGAGATGCCGGCTGCACGTGCGCCGGCGCGGGTCCAATCCCGGTTAACGGCACGGTTAACGAAAAATCGAGGCCGGCATGACCGCCCGTCGACGATCCGGCCTGACTCGGCGACGCAAACGTGTGCGGCCGTGCGGCGATACGGCCCGAGCACGGCCCGGACTCGCGCGGATCGCGTAGATTGATAACGCTACTGCATCAATCATTCCAAAAATTGCACTTATCGTTTGATCGATCCCGCGCCAACATGCCGGAAAACGACAATCGACCAGCCCCTCCCGCGTATTCCAGGATTTTCAGGAGACACCCCGATGCATCCCTCGTCCCGCCTTCCGGCCGAACGCTCGAAGGCCGCCGCGATCTTTCGCGTCACGGCCGGCAATTTTCTCGAGCAGTTCGACTTCTTCCTGTTCGGCTTCTACGCCACGCAGATCGCCAACGTCTTCTTCCCCGCGCAAAGCGAGTTCGCGTCGCTGATGATGACCTTCGCCGTGTTCGGCGCCGGCTTCCTGATGCGGCCGCTGGGCGCGATCGTGCTGGGCGCGTACATCGACGAGGTCGGCCGCCGCAAGGGCCTGATCGTCACGTTGTCGATCATGGCGAGCGGCACCATCCTGATCGCGTTCGTGCCGGGCTACGCGACGATCGGGCTGCTCGCGCCCGTGCTCGTGCTGATCGGCCGGCTGCTGCAGGGCTTCTCCGCAGGCGCCGAGCTGGGCGGCGTGTCGGTCTATCTCGCCGAGCTCGCGACGCCAGGCCGCAAGGGCTTTTTCACGAGCTGGCAATCGGCCAGCCAGCAGGTGGCGATCGTCATCGCCGCGGCCCTCGGCTTTGCGCTCAATCAGTGGCTGAGCGGATCGCAGATCGCCGCGTGGGGATGGCGCGTGCCGTTCTTCGTCGGCTGCATGATCGTGCCGTTCATCTTCCTGCTGCGCCGCAACCTGGAGGAAACCCAGGAATTCAAGGCCCGCAAGCATCGTCCGGGCATGAAGGAGGTGTTCGGTACGCTGGCCCAGAACTGGGGCGTCGTGATCGCCGGCATGATGCTGGTCGCGATGACCACCACGAGCTTCTATCTGATCACCGTCTACGCGCCGACCTTCGGCAAGACGGTGCTGCATCTGAGCACCGCCGACAGCCTGCTCGTGACGCTCTGCGTCGGCGTGTCGAACTTCGTGTGGCTGCCGATCGGCGGTGCGCTGTCCGACCGGATCGGCCGCCGGCCGCTGCTGGTCGGCATGACGATGCTCACCGTCGTGACCGCCTACCCGGCGCTGTCGTTCCTCGCTCACGCGCCGTCGTTCGCCAACATGCTGCTCGTCCTGCTCTGGCTGTCGTTCATGTACGGCGTCTATAACGGCGCGATGGTCGTCGCGCTCACCGAAGTGATGCCGGTGCAGGTGCGCGTCGCGGGCTTCTCGCTCGCGTACAGCCTCGCGACGGCCGTGTTCGGCGGCTTCACGCCGGCCATCTCGACCGCGCTCATTCACGCGACGGGCGACAAGGCCGCACCCGGCTACTGGATGAGCTTCGCCGCCGTGTGCGCGCTGCTCGCGACGTTCGCGCTCTATCGTCATCGCACGGCGACGTTGACGCCCGCGCATTGACGTCGAGCGCATCCGGAACGTTCACTCACACCCATCCGCACGATCACGACCATGAGAAACCTGCTCCTGAAATTCTGCGCGACCGCGCTCGTTGCCACCGCGGCGGTCGCGGCCAACGTACAGGCCGCCGAACTGCACGTGATGAGCTCGGGCGGCTTCACCGCCGCCTACAAGGTGCTCGGCCCGCGGTTCGCGTCCACGACGGGCAATACGCTCGCCACCGCGCTCGGCCCGTCGATGGGCAAATCGCCCGAAGCGATTCCGAACCGGCTCGCGCGCGGCGAGCCCGCCGACGCCGTGATCATGGTCGGCTACGCGCTCGACGATCTGATCAAGCAGGGCAAGGTCATCCCCGAATCCCGCGTCGAGCTGGCCGACTCGCGCATCGGCATGGTCGTGCGCGACGGCGCGGCCAAGCCCGACATCAGCACCGCCGATGGCCTCAAGCAAGTGCTGCTGCACGCGAAATCGATCGCCTATTCGGACAGCGCGAGCGGCGTGTATATCGAACGCGAGCTGTTCAAGAAGCTCGGGATCGAAGAGCAGGTGAAGTCGAAGGCGAAGATGATTCCGCGGATTCCGGTGGCGTCGGTCGTCGCGAACGGCGACTACGAAATCGGCTTCCAGCAGGTCAGCGAGCTGCTGCCCGTCAAGGGCGCGACCTTCGTCGGCAAGATCCCCGAATCGCTGCAGTCCGTCACGCGCTTCGCCGCCGGCATCCCGGTCGGCGCGCAGCATCCGCAGGAAGCGAAGGCGCTGCTCGACTATCTTGCGTCGCCCGACGTGCAGGCCGACGTGAAATCGACCGGCCTGGATTCCGTTTCCGCGCATTGAGCCCGATCGACGGGAGGGCGCGCATCAGATCGTCTTCCCGTCACGACCGCCGCCGTCTGCCGCGGCACTGTCTTCATCGGCCCCGTCCGGCAAGGACGGCCCGGCCGCCGCGAGCCGCTGCACGAGACGCGACCGGTCGCACGCGCCTTCCCACGACGACACGAAGATCACCGCGCACGCATTGCTGATCACGCTGGTCAGCGCGCGCGCCTCCGACATGAAGCGATCGATGCCGACCAGCAGCGCGACCCCGGCGACGGGCAGGTCGGGCATCACGGCGAGCGTCGCAATCAGCGCAACGAGCCCGCTGCCGGACACGCCGGCCGCCCCCTTGGAGGTGAGCAGCATGATCGCGAGCATCGTCGCGACCTGCGGCGCGGAAAGCGGGACGTCGCAGGCCTGCGCGATGAACAATGCCGCGAGCGTCAGATAGATCGCGGTGCCGTCCAGATTGAACGAATAGCCGGCCGGCAGCACGAGCCCCACGACGCCTTTGTCGCAGCCGAGCGCTTCCAGCTTGACGATCAGGCGCGGCAGGACCGGCTCCGTGGACGACGTCGCGAGCACGATCAGCAACTCTTCGCGCAGGTAGCGCAAGAGCCGCCACAGCGCGAAGCCGTGCAGTCGCGCGAGCGGGGCGAGCACCAGCGCGACGAACAGCGCGCAAGCCACGTAGAAGGACATCATCAGCTTCGCGAGCGAGCCGACCGAGCCGATGCCGAAGCGGCCCACCGTGAACGCCATCGCGCCGCATGCGCCGAGCGGCGCGAGCCGCATGATCATCGCGAGTACGCGAAAGACGACCTGGGCGATGCCGTCGATCAGCGCGAGCACGGGCCGGGCGGCGTGCGGATGCGCATTCAGCGAGAAGCCGAACAACAGCGACAGCAGCAGCACCGGCAACACTTCGCCGGTGGCGAAGGCGCCGAGCATCGTCTCCGGAATCACGCCGAGCGCGAACGCCACGAGGCTGCGCGGCTCCGCATGCTTCGCATACGGCGCCAGGATGCTCGCATCCAGATGATGGACGTCGATGTGCATGCCGGCGCCCGGTTGCAGCACGTACGCGGCGACGAGCCCGAACGCGAGCGCGGCGGCCGTCAACAGATAGAAGAGCGCGAGCGCCCGCACGATCGTGCGGCCGATGGCCCGCCCGTTCGACAACGACGTGATGCCCGACACGATCGTGCAGAAGACGATCGGCGCGATGGTCATCTTCACGAGCGCGACGAAGGCGTCGCTGAACGGCTTGAGCATCGCGCCCGCCGTCGGCCACACGTGACCGATGCCGATGCCGAGCATCATCGCGAGCAGGACCTGCACGTAAAGCGATTTGAACAGCCGGGCCCACCTCACGATGCCGTCTTCCTTCGTTTCCGTTCTGTCGTCGTCATGCCGATGCGCCGCTGCCGGCGGCGTCGCCGCGCTTCGCGTCGACGATCATCCGGTGAAACGCCTCGGCGGCCGG
The DNA here is from genome assembly GCF_001534535.1 of Burkholderia sp. MSMB1459WGS. Lineage (NCBI taxonomy): Bacteria > Pseudomonadati > Pseudomonadota > Betaproteobacteria > Burkholderiales > Burkholderiaceae > Burkholderia > Burkholderia sp. MSMB1459WGS. The sequence continues at coordinate 38,041 of NZ_LPMU01000007.1, read as the reverse complement.
TGTCAGCGAGCGCCCGCGCCGCTTGACGATGCCCACGCGCCGTTTCACGGCCGGCTCGACGAGCGGCACGCTCGTGAGGACAGGGTGGTCGTGGCCCGGCATCGCCATCGACGGCACCGCGGCGACGCCGAGCCCCGCCTCGATCATCCCGAGCAGGGTCGTGACGTGGCGCGCCTCGCACACGCTCGGCTTGCGCGGCGCGACGGCGGCCAATGCCTGGTCGAGCAGCAGGCGGTTCCCGGAAGTCTTGTCCACCGATACGTAATCGTGTTCGTAAAGTTCGTTCCAGGTCACGCGCTTCTTGCGCGCGAGCGGGTGGTCGCGGCGACACGCGGCGACGAATCGTTCCTGGAGCAGCACCTTGAACTCGATCTCCGCCTCCTGGCTGCCGATGAAGCTCACGCCGAAATCCGCCTCGCCGCTGATCACGGCGCCGAGCACCTCGTTGGCGCCGGCGTCGAGCAGCTTCACCCGGATGCGCGGAAAGCGCCGATGATAGCGGGCGATGATGGGCGGCAGGAAGTAGTAGGCGACCGACGGCACGCAGGCGATCGTCACATGGCCCAGGCGGCTCGACGACACGTCGCGGATGCCGAGCAGCGCGGCGTCGAGATCGTCGAGCAGTTGTTCGGCGCTCTGCGCGAACACGCGGCCGACGGTGGTGAGCGCGACGCGGCGCGTGGTGCGCTCGAAGAGCCGCACGCCGAGCGCGTCTTCAAGCTTGTCGATCCGGCGGCTCAGCGCAGGCTGCGAGAGGCTGACCGCTTCGGCGGCCTTGCGGAAACTGCCCGTTTCCACGACCGCACGGAACGCCTGCAAGTCGGTCAAATCGAAATTGATGCCCACCGGTCTCTCTCCACCACTCAGATGGGCAGCATTGTGCATGATTCCGTCCACGCCATGCGTGGCGCGTCGTCCGGGCGGCAGCGTTGAATACGATTACCGTTTCGATCAGGTCGCGGCTCGGGTAATCGATCGATGCGAAGCGGTCGGGAATCGGCCGCGACGGGGCGCATGCCGGCATTGGCGAGCGTCGGGCCGTCAAATACCGGTGCGCGGCGGTTCGAGCGTCGGCGAGCGACCGGGCTGCTCGCGCACCGCACCCCGATGCGCTGGCGTGGCAGCCGGGCCGTCGCCGATAGCAACCGCAATCCGCGTCACGCTTGTCGGCGTACGCGCGGTACGTTACGCAAAGCGCAGCTCGGCGCGGCTCGATTTCGTCTCACATAACGGTCCGACACGACCGACCGCCGCTGGATCCATGCGAGAGCGAGTTCGAGCGCTTGGTCGCACGCTTCGCGGGTATCGGCGAAGTCGCCGTCGACGCCGAGCGCCCGGGTTTCACCGTCGCGATCCATGAGGATCGCCGTCGCCGAATAGCGGCCCGTCTCCGTGTCGGTCACCACGGCCCGGACCGCATATCCGCCATGTTCGACCGTCGTGTGGGTATGCATCGGATGCCTCCTGCACTGAAATGCGACATGTGCGGCGACTCGCCGGCGCAGCACTTTGCGCCGCGAGCGTAAGCGCGGGAGGTCCACCCGACGGTCGACGCGGCGCAAGCGCGCGCACCGCGGGTTGACGAAACGCTCCCGCGCGTCCACTTACCCCGCCGTCACCGCGATCCGCCGCGGCTTCGCTTCCTCGCGCCGCGGGATGCTCAGTTTCAGCACGCCGTCGCGCAGTTGCGCGTCGATGCGCGACACGTCGAAATCCGCGCTCAGCGTAAATGCGCGCGAGAAGTGCGGATGCTGCACTTCGCCGTGCTGCAGGCGCAAGCCCGCCGGCGTCGGCACGACGGCCTCCGCTTCGATGGCGAGGCTGCCGTCGTGCACGCGGACGTCGAGCTTGTCGCGCGGCACGCCCGGCAGGTCCGCGTACAACGTGATGCCGTGCGCATCCTCGACGATGTCGACGGCTGGCGCAATCCGCGTGCGCGGCGTGTCGCGCTGAGCCGATTCACGGTTCGTCACGGCCGTTCGCGTATCGGCCGCACGGGTGGTCAGTTCGGTCGTGTTCGTGTCACTCATGATGTCCTCCGTCATGCGTTCGTGACGTCGTGCTGTTTACTGGACGGTAATCGCCCGCGGCTTCGATGCTTCCGACTTGCCGACGCTGATCGTCAGGCAGCCGTTCGTATAGCGTGCCTCGATCTTGTCGGGGTCGGCGTGCTGCGGCAGTTCGACCACGCGGCGGAACGCGCCCATGAACCGCTCGTTCGCGTAGACGCGTCGCTCGTCGTCGGTCGTGCCGTCGTCCGGGGGAGTGCGCTCGCCGCTGATCGTCAGCAGCCGGCGATCGACGGAGATGTCGATTTTCGCGGGGTCGAGCCCCGGCGCGAAGGCAACGATCTCGACCGTGTCGTCGGTACTGCCGATATTGACCGGAGGAAATGCACCGGGCCGCGGGGCGCGCAGACTGGCTGGCAAGCCCGTGAACATGCTCGCCATCTGCCGTTGCAGGCGGTCGAATTCCGCCAGCAGGTCGGTGGGGAAGAAGATATCGCTCATGACTGGCTCCTGTTGTGCCCCCCTGCGAGGGGACGAACCGGACCACGCGCTCCAGTTCGTCCATCCGCGAGAAGCTCGCTGACTAACAAATCGAAACACGCAGCGCGTCAACCGCGACTGCCTTGAGCGATACCTAAAATAGGATACGTCGAGTGAATTTCAAGGGGGGAGGGCGTCATTCCGGCCCAGCCCGGTCGACCTTCGCGCCGATTGCATTCAGTCGTCGAACGGGCAGCGCAGAGTCGTAGCCGGCGGGCCGCATACCAAGCTTTCAAATCGAAAGATTCTCGGGCGCCGCAGCAACCGGGCTTGCCTATCGGCCTCGCTCAGAAGCTCGGCGCGACATCGACGTGCCGTGCGCCGCCGCCCCTATACATACCAATCCAGCGTCTTCACGATCCCCGTTTCGAAGCTCTCCACCGGCCGCCATTGCAGTTCGCGGGCGAGCTTCCCTGCGTCGATCGCATAGCGCCGGTCGTGACCCGCGCGATCGGTGACGAACCGCACGAGGCGCGCATGCGGCGCGTATTCGGGCCGTCGCGCGTCGAGCAGCGTACAGATCAGCGCGACGATGTCGACGTTGCGCCATTCGTTGCAGCCGCCGACGGTGTAGGTCTCGCCGACCGTCCCGCGCCGGATGACCGCATCGATCGCGCGGCAATGGTCGTCGACGTACAGCCAGTCGCGCACGTTCGCGCCGTCGCCGTACACGGGGATGTCGGTGCCTTCGATGCAATGACGGATCACGGTCGGAATGAACTTCTCGCCGTGCTGGCGCGGCCCGTAATTGTTCGAGCAGTTCGTCGTGGTGACGGGCAATCCGTACGTATGGAAATAGGCGCGCACGAGATGATCCGAGCTTGCCTTGGTGGCCGAGTACGGAGAATTCGGCGCATACGGCGTCGTTTCGGAAAACGGCGGGTCGTCGGGGCCCAGCGAGCCGTACACCTCGTCGGTACCGATATGGTGAAAGCGGCGGCGCGCGTGAGCGTCGGCCTTGCCCAGTTTTTGATCGTTCAGCCACAGCTGGCGGCACGCATCGAGCAGCGTCCAGGTGCCGAGCACGTTCGTGCGGACGAATTCGCCGGGACCGTCGATCGAGCGGTCGACGTGGCTTTCGGCCGCGAAGTGGACGACGGTGTCGATCGCATGGTCGCGCAGCAGCGACTCGACGAGCGGTCGGTCGCAGATGTCGCCGAGGACGAACCGATGACGATCGGCGCCCGGCAAGTCGTCGCCGAGATTGTCGAGGCTGCCCGCATAGGTCAGCAAATCCAGCGTGGTCACGCTGAGCTGCGGATCGCTTTCGAGCAGATGACGAACGAAATTGGCGCCGATGAAACCGGCGCCGCCCGTCACGAGAACATGTTTCGGTCGATAGCTCATGTGGTTCGCTTCCAGGTGGCAAACACTTCGGTGAGACCCGCGATCCACGAAGGCGATTCGACCCCGAAGTGTTCTCGCAGGAGGCTGCAGTCGAGCGCGGAATTCGCCGGTCTCGGCGCAGGCAACGGATAGGCGTCGGTCCGGATCGGCCGGACCCACGGCACGCGATCGATGAGGCCGGTGCGCCGCGCACCGGCGAAGATCACTTCGGCGAAGCCGTGCCACGTGGTCACGGGCGTGCCGCACAGGTGATAGGTGCCCCAGCGCAGCCCTTCGCCGGCCCGGTATCGCGCCGCGATCGTCAGCAGCGCGTCGGCGATCGCACCGGCATGCGTCGGCCCGCCGTACTGATCGGCGACGACGCCGACGACCTCGCGCTCGCGCGCCAGGCGCAGCATGGTGCGCACGAAATTGCTGCCGTGCGCGCCGAACACCCATGCGACTCGCAGAATCAGATGACGGTCGGGCAGCCGCTCGCGCACCGCTTCCTCGCCCGCGAGCTTGCTCCGGCCGTACGCGCCGAGCGGCGCGACGGCGGCGGTTTCCGCATACGGGCCGGGCATGCGGCCGTCGAACACGTAGTCGGTCGACAGATGAATCAACGGAATGCCGAGCGCGGCGCACGCGTCGGCCAGCACGGCCGGCCCGTCGCGGTTCGCGCGCCAGGCTGCATCGGGCTCGGCCTCCGCGCGGTCGACGGCGGTCCATCCGGCGGCATTGATCACGAGCGAGGCCCGGTGTTCGTCGAGCGCGCGGCGCACCGCACCTGCATCGGCGATGTCGAGCGCGGCGCGCGACAGCCCGACGAGCGGCTGCCGACCCGCGCGCAGCACCAGTTCGCGGCCGACCTGGCCGAGCGCGCCGGTCACGACGATCGTCATCGCGCCTCCCCGTATGCCGGCAGCAGCGCCGGCGCGCCGGCGGCCAGCTCGGCGAGCGGAGGCTGCCGACGATCCTTGTCCGACAGCTGATACGGCGCGCCGGCATCCGGCCAGTCGATGCCGATCTCCGGATCGTTCCAGCGCACGCCCGCATCCGAATCGGGATCGTAGTACTGCGTGCACTTGTACGCGAAGTCGGCCTCGTCGGACAACACGCAAAAGCCGTGTGCGAAGCCGGGCGGAATCCATAGCATCCGGTGCGATACGTCGTCGAGCCGCGCACCGAACCAGCAGCCGAAAAACGGCGAGCCGCGCCGGATGTCGACGGCGACGTCGTACACCGCCCCGCGCGCCGCGTGCACCAGCTTGCCTTGCGGATTCACCCGCTGGTAGTGCAGCCCGCGCAGCACGCCGCGACGCGAGCGCGACTGGTTGTCCTGGACGAAGGTGGCGTCGACGCCTGCGTCGCGCAGCCAGCTTGCGCGGAAGCTTTCGACGAAAAAGCCGCGTGCATCGCCGAACACGCCGGGCTCGATCACCAGCACGCCGGGCAACGGCGTTTCGATCACGCGTGTCATGCCGCGACCTCCTTGCTCAGCAGATCGAGCAGATAGCGGCCGTACCCGCTTTTCGCGAGCTTGTGGGCGAGCGTTTCGAGCCGCTCCGCATCGATCCAGCCGAGCCGGTACGCGATTTCCTCGGGGCACGCGATCTGCAGGCCCTGCCGTGCCTGCATCACCTGGATGAAATTGGCCGCGTCGAGCAGCGATTCGTGCGTGCCGGTGTCGAGCCATGCGTAGCCGCGCCCGAGGATCTCGACATTCAGCGCGCCGCGTGCGAGATACGCGAGATTCAGATCGGTGATTTCCAGTTCGCCGCGCGCCGACGGTCGCACGGCCTTCGCGAGTTCGACGACGTCGTTGTCGTAGAAATAGAGGCCGGTGACCGCATAGTTCGACTTCGGCTCGCGCGGCTTCTCCTCGAGGTCGATCGCGCGGCCATCCGCGTCGAACGACACGACGCCGTAGCGCTCCGGATCGCGCACGTAATAGCCGAACACGGTCGCGCCGGTCGTCCGCGCGGCGGCCTGTTGCAGCAGCGACGACAGCGCTGGCCCGTGATAGATGTTGTCGCCGAGCACGAGCGTCGCCGCGTCGCGACCGATGAACGGCGCACCGATCACGAACGCCTGCGCAAGACCGTCTGGGCTCGGCTGCGCCGCATACGAAAAGCTCATGCCCCACTGGCTGCCGTCGCCGAGCAGTTGCTGGAACGCGTCGAGATCGCGCGGCGTCGAGATGATCAGCACGTCGCGGATGCCGGACAGCATGATCGTGCTGAGCGGGTAATAGATCATCGGCTTGTCGTACACCGGCATCAATTGCTTCGATACCGAATGCGTGAGCGGATGGAGCCGGGTGCCCGAGCCGCCCGCCAGAATCAGTCCTTTACGGCCAATCGCTGTTTGCATGAGGTCCCTCGCTGCAAGAGGAAAAATGCGTGCGTGATACGCGGAATACACCGAATGCTTCGATTGCACCGACTGCGCCCGATGGCCGTCGATACCGTGCGCGCCCGGCTACGGCTGCTCGGCCCCCCCGGCGTGAATCGCGCGAAATACGATCGCGAAGCCGAACGCGTACAACGCGGCGATCACCGCGAAGCCGGCGGCCGTCGCGCGGTCCGGGTCGTCGATCACGTGCAGGATCACCGACGCGATCGCGATGCCGACGAGCGAACCGATCTGCCGGCTCGCGTTCAGCGACGCGGCGGCAAGGTTCGCGTCCGCCGCATCGGCCGACTGCATCACGACGAGATTCATCGCCGGAATGGCCTGCCCGGCGCCGAAGTTCGCGAGGCCGACCGCGACGGCCAGCACCGGATACGGCATCGCCGAGACGCCGACGAGCGCCACGCTGCCGAGCGCGGCGAGCGCGAGCCCGACGAGCAGCGTGCGGCGCGTGCCGAGCCGGGCGCTGACCTTCGCGGACGCGAGATTGCCGATGCCGAACATCGCCATCAGTGGAAACAGCTCGAATCCGGTGACGAGCGCGCTCGCGCCGCGCACGTTCTGCAAATAGAGGCTCAATAGAAAGATCTCGGCGAGAATGCCGAAGTTGATCGCGAGGCCCAGCATGCTGCCCGCGACGAAACGCCGGTTCGCAAGCAGCGCCGGCGACAGGATGCGCGAGTGCGCGTAGCGCTCGCGCAACGCGAATGCCGCGGTGGCGGCCAACGTCGCGGCCACGCCGGCGACGATCGACGGCGAGCGCCAGCCGGCGCTGGGCCCTTCGATCAGCGTGAAACTTAACGCGGCGAGCGCGAGCGCGCCGAACAGATGGCCGAGCGCGTTCAACGGGCCGGGATGACGCGGCGCCCGCGCGATATGCCGGTACGTGAGCCACAGGCCGGCCGCACCGACCGGCAGGTTCACCCAGAAGATGCCGCGCCAGCCGATCGCGTCGACCAGTACGCCGCCGACGCAGGGGCCGAGCGCCATCGCGGCCGACACCAGCGCGCCCCAGATGCCGATCATCCGCGTGCGCATCGGCCCCGGCGGGAACGCGAGCGTGAGCAGGCTCAGCGAGCTCGGCATGAAGAGCGCCGCGCCGACCCCCTGTGCAAGGCGCGCCGCGACCAGTGCGCCGCTGGACTGCGCGGCCGCGCACAGCACCGATGCGCCGACGAACAGCGCGAGGCCGGCGACGTAGACGGCCTTCGACCCGTAGCGGTTCGCGAGCGCGCCGCCGAGCAGCAGCAGCGCGGCGAAGCTGAGCGTGTACGCATCGACGACCCACACCAGCGCGGTCAGCGACATCGACAGGCTGGTTTCCATCGCCTTCAGCGCGACGTTGACGATGGTTACGTCGAGCATGGCCATCACGAAGCCGCACGCGAGCGCGACCATCACGAGCACGGGGCGCGCCGCGACGGATGGGTATGCGCCGGCGGCCGGCGTGGCGCTCCCGCCGCTCATGCGGCTCTCCCGCCAAGGTACAGGCGTCGCATCTCGTCGCTGTCGAGCAACGCGGCCGCGGGGCCTTCGAGCGCGACGCGCCCCATCGTCAGCACGATGCCGCGATCCGCGATGCGCAGCGCCTCGATCGCATTCTGCTCGACCATCAGCACGCCGATGTGCTCGGTGTCGCGCATCCGGACGATCGCGTCGAACACCTCGTCGACCATCTTCGGCGACAGGCCGGCCGACGGCTCGTCGAGCAGCAGCAACATCGGGCGCGGCATCAGTGCACGCGCGAGCGACACGATTTGCCGCTCGCCGCCGGACAAGGCGCCCGCGAGCGACCGGTAGCGACGCCGCAGGACCGGGTACTGCTCGCACAGCTCGTCGATCCGTGCCTCGCGCGGAAACGCGGACATCGACTGGCCGCCGAGCATCAGGTTTTCCCGCACGGTCAACGACGCGAACACGTTGTCGGTCTGCGGCACGAAGCCGATCCCGTACTCGCGGATCTTTCGATGAACCGGCACGCGTGCCACGTCCGTGCCCTGGATCGTCACACTGCCCGAACGCGGCAGCACGAAGCCCGCGATCGACTTCAGCAGCGTCGATTTTCCGCAGCCGTTCGGGCCGAGGATCGTCACGATGTCGATGGCGCCGACCGTGAGCGACACGCCATGCAGGATGTCGACTTCAGGCGTATAGCCGGCGACGAGTTCGCGCACGTCGATCATGACGCCTCCAGCGGACGAGGGGCGGCGTGGGCACGCCCGAGATACGCGTCGAGTACGCGACGGTTACGCTCCAGCTCGGCCGGCCGGCAGTTCGCGATCGTCACGCCACGGTCGAGTACGACGCAGCGGTCGCACAGCTCGCGGATGAAATGCATGTCGTGCTCGATGACGACCAGCGTGACGCCCTGTTTGCGAATCCGTTGCAACTCGTCGATCAATTCGCCGCGCAGGTTCGGGTGCACGCCGGCGGTCGGCTCGTCGAGCAGCAGCAGTTTGGGCTCGGTCATCATCGCGCACGCGATGCCCAGCAGCTTCTTCTGACCGCCGGAAATCGACGCGGCGCCAAGGTGCGCGACGCCGGACAGTTTCAGTTCGTCCAGTAACGCGGCGGCGCGTGCACGAGTATCGGCATCGAGCGCGCGCGTCGCACGGCCGCGCCAGAGGGCGGCGGCGATTCCGTGGCGGACGGACGAAGCCGCCATCGCGAGTTCGAGCACCGACATGCGCGCGGGCATCGACGGCAACTGGAACGTGCGGCGTACGCCCAGCCGCGCGATCTTGTGCGGCGACAGCGTGTCGATCCGCTGACCGTCGAAGCGGATGGCGCCCGCCGCGAGCGGCGCGAAGCCGGTGATCGCGTTGAGCGCGGTGCTCTTGCCGGAGCCGTTCGGGCCGAGCAGTCCGACGATCTCGCCGCCGTCGACCGACAGCGTGACCCCGGACAAGACGACGTTCTCGCCGTAGCGGATCGTCACGCCGTCGAGATCGAGCAGCGCGCTCATGGCCGCACCTCCAGGCGTTCGGGCACGAGCCCGTGCGGCCGCCACAGCACGCACGCGAGCAGCATCACGCCGACCAGGCCCAGCCGCACCGCGCCGGTCAGGTCGCTGCCGACGTCGAGCCAATCCTTGAGAAACGGCGCGAGCGCGTAGACGGCCTGCACGATCAGCGTGCCGACCAGCACGCCCAGGTGGCTGCCGAGGCCGCCGACCATCACGACGGTCCAGAGCGCGAAGGTCTCGGACGCGATCATCGCGTCCGGCCCGACATAGCCGATGTACCACGCGGCGAGCGCCCCGGCCAGTGCGGCGGGAAGCGCACCCGCGATGCATGCACGAGTCTTCAGCGCGAGCGGATCGTAGCCGAAGCAGACCGCGAGCGCAGGTTCTTCGCGCATCACCTTCAGCGCGCGGCCGAAGCGGCTCGCGGTCAGGCGCCGGTACGCCGCGTAGGTGAGCGCGAGGCAGCCAGCCGTGACCGCGAGAAAGGCGAGCTCGGCCCACGGCGCGCGCAGCCCGGGGAACAGCGGCGCGATTCCGCCGATGCCTTGCGCGCCGCCGGTAAGCCAGCTTTCGTTGAGCGCGATCGTGCGCAGGATCTCGGCGATCGCGAGCGTCGCGATCCCCCAGTAGTCGGCGGAGAGCTGCCGCCCGAGCCGCGCGACGACGACCGCCAGCGCACCCGCGGCGGCCAGCGCGAGCGCCAGGGCCGACGGCAACGGCCAGCCGAGCTGCGACGCGATGCCGGCCGCGTACGCGCCGAGCCCGCTGAACGCAATGAAGCCGAAATTGACGAGTCCCGCATAGCCGGCCTGCAGGTTCAACCCGAGCGCCATCGTCGCGTACAGGCAGCCGACGGTCAGCAGATGGATGACGAAGCTAGACACGCCGCACCTCCCGATCGAAGATGCCATAGGGCCGGAAGATCAGTGCGGCGAGCAGGATCGCGAACGACACCGCGCCGACGTACTCGACCGGAAAGAATTGCATCGGCCGATCGACGAGCCCGCCGAAATCGACGTTCAGTGCGACGGTTTCGGCCACCGCGATCAACAGCGCGCCAGCCGCGGCGCCGAGCGGGTTGCCGAGCCCGCCCAGGATCGCCGCGGAAAACACCGGGATCAGCAAGCCATAGCCGAGATTCACATGCACGCTTTCGGTGGCGCCGAGCATCGTGCCGCCGAGCGCCGCCAGCACGCCGCTCGCGAACGTGATCACGTTGGTCACGCGCGTCGCGTCGATGCCGGTCGCGAGCGCCAGCGCGCGATTCGACGCGAGCGCACGCATCGCCCGCCCGAGCCCGGTGCGGTACAGCAGCGCCGCGAATATCGCGAGCGCGCCGGCGCCACATGCGATCGAGCCCAGCTGCGGCGCGGACAGCGCGACGCCGGCAATCACCATCGGCGGATGCACGTCCTGCGCATACTGCTGCGGCCGCGAGCCGGCGACGCCGAGCACCAGCGCGACCGCGAGCATCGAGATCGCGAGCGAGCCGATCATCGCCACCGCGCTGCCGGAGCGCAGCAGCCTCGCGAAAACGAGCAGGTTCAGCAGCGTCGCGGCGGTGCCGACCAGCGCGCAGGACACGGCCGTCGCGAGCGCGAACGGCAGCCCGGCGCGTTCCAGCCAGAGCGTCGCGAATGCGCCCAGCATCGCGTACTGCACATGTGCGATGTTGGGAAAACGGATCAGCGAATAGAGCGTCGACAGGCCGACCGACACCAGCAACAGATCGGCGGTGCGGATCAATACGTCGACAATGAATGACAGCATGGCGATGTCCTCGGGTTCGTCCAGGCAGGCGATCGTTCACTGCTGCGCGACGACCGATTGGCGGTAGACCACCTTCTCGTACGGCTGGACTTCCCGCTGGCCGTCCGCATCGAACGCAATCGCACCGGTCACGCCGGTATACGATTTGCCCAATGCCGCGAGCGCCGTGCGAATCTTCGCCGGGTCGACGGACTGCGCGCGGCCGATCGCCGCGGCGGACAACAGCGTCGCGTCGTACGCATAGCTGCCGAACGCCGAGCGCGGCGCCTCGTTGTATGCGGCCTGATAGGCGCTCGCATACGCTTTCGCGCCCGCGCCGAGCGCGGCGACTTCGAGGCCGATCTGGCCTTGCGCGATCTGCGCGGGCGTGTCGCTCGTGCACATCGTCAGGTAGATGCCGTACCACGGATGCTGGTTGAGCCGCATCTCGAATGCCTGCCGGTTCAGCGTCGCGGCCTCCTGGCCATAGGCGCTGTAGACATACGCGTCGGGCTGCGCGCGCGATGCCTGCTCCAGTTCGCGGCGATAGGTCGATTGTCCTTCCGTGTAGAGCACGGTCGACACTACCGTGCCGCCGAGCGCCTCGAAACGCTTCTTGAATTCGCCCGCGATGCCCTGGCCGTAACCGTTGTTCGGCGCGATCAGCGCGATGCGGCGCAGCTTGCGGGCGTATACGTCCTGCGCGGCGAAGCGCGCGGACAGGTCGTCCAGCCCGATCACGCTGAACGAGCCCGCGCCGATCTTGCGCACCTGCTGACTCGACGAGCCGATGTTGATGTGCACGTCGCCCTGACGTACCAGGAACTGTCCGACCGGAATCGTCACCGACGACGAGAACTCGCCGAGCACGACCGGCACGTGTTCGACGGTCGCGAGCTTGCGCGCGGCGTCGAGCGCGGTATTGGCCGAGCCGCCCGAATCCTCGATGCGCACGGCGAGCTTCTGGCCCAGCACCCCGCCTTTCGCATTGATTTGCGCGACGGCGAGTTCGATGCCGCGGCGCTGGTCTTCGCCGATGGACGCACTCGCGCCGGTCAGCGGCAGCACCGCGCCCACGCTGACGTCGGCCTGCGCAGCGCCCGACGCAAGCGCACCGAGCGCGATCCAGACACCGACACTCCACTGACTTGCCTTCATCTTCGTTCTCCCGTCGCATGGTCGGCCGCACGGTTGGCGGCATGGTTTGATATACAGAAGTGTCGACAGAATCACAGATCAAAAATCGTTTGCAAATAAATTTTCAAGTCGCTGCGAGGAATCGTGGAATTCTTGTTTTCTGCAGAAAAATCGCCCTGTTTTCATGCATTTATGCACGCCGATAAAGAGCGTGGATAGTCGTGGTGCACGGGCGCGCCAATCTGGCGCAATGACGAATATTTCTGAAAAAAGTGTATACAGATGTGAATTGCAGTGCTTAAATCAGCCCAACTCGACACGACCTTGGAGGGCTGTCAGATGGTGGAGATCAAGCGATACGGCGCGGGTGAACGGATGAGCCAGCTGGTGGTCGCGGGCGGGCTGGCATTCGTCGCCGGGCAGGTGGCGGACGACACGTCGCTCGACGTTGCGGGGCAGACCCGGCAGATTCTCGACAAGATCGACCGGCTGCTCGAAAGCGCGGGGCTCGACAAGCGCCGGATCGTGTCCGCGAGCATCTGGCTGGCCGACTATCGCAGCTTCGCCGAGATGAACAGTGTGTGGGACGCGTGGGTGCCGAAGGGCGAGCCGCCGGCGCGCGCGTGCGTCGAATCGAAGCTCGCGTTTCCGCAGTACACGGTCGAGATCGCGGCGATCGCCGCGAGCTAGGACCAGGACAGGAGAACCGGACGATGAAGACAATCGTGCTCGGCGGCGGCATCGTCGGCGTGACCACTGCGTATTTTCTCGCGAAGGCAGGCGACGAGGTGACGGTGATCGAACGTCGCGACGGCGTCGCGCTCGAAACGAGCTTCGCGAATGCGGGGCTGATCGCGCCGGGCCATTCGTATACCTGGGCATCGCCGCGCGCGCCCAGGATTCTCTTCAAGTCGCTGTTTGCCGACGGCCAGGCGCTGCGGCTCAAATGGACGCCCGACTGGCGCATGTGGGCCTGGTGCGCGCTGTTCCTGCAGAACTGCACGGCCGAGCGCTCGCGACGCAATACGTCGATCAAGGTGCGGCTGTGTCGTTACGCGCAGCAGCGGCTTCAGCAGGCGACGCGCGACGAACGGCTCGAGTACGACCGGACGAGCGGCGGGCTGTTGTACCTGTATCGCGATCCGGCGTCGTTCGAGCGGGGCGTCGCGAACATGCGGATTCTGACCGACAACGGTCTGCCGCTCGACATCCTGGATGCGCGGGCCACCGTCGAACGCGAGCCGGCGCTGCGCCACGCGGCGGCCGGGATCGCGGGCGCGATCCATTGCCCGAGCGACGAGAGCGGCGACGCGCACCTCTTCACGCGCGCACTCGCCGAGCGCTGCCGCGCGCTCGGCGTCGAATTCCGCTTCGGCGCGTCGATCGACGGGGTGCGCGCGAGCGCCGATGCGATCGACTATGTCGAGACGTCGCAGGGGCGCGTGACCGGCGATCGATACGTGCTCGCACTCGGTGCGTACTCGCCGTTCGTCGCGCGCGCGCTCGGCTACCGGCTGCCGATCTATCCGGTCAAGGGGTACTCGGTCACGCTGCCGATCGGCGACACGCACGAGCCGCCCGCGCTCGGCGGCGTCGAGGAGAACCAGCTCGTCGCATGGGCGCGCTTCGGCGACCGGCTGCGGCTGACGGCGACCGCCGAGTTCAGCGGCTACGACACCACACATTCGCCGCACGATTTCGCGCACATGCTCGCGACCGCGCAGGCACTGTTCCCGAACGGCGCGGACTACGCGAAGCCGTCGTACTGGGCCGGGCTGCGGCCGATGACGCCGGAGGGCACGCCGATCATCGGCGCATCCCGGCACCGCAACCTGTTTTTCAACACCGGCCACGGCCATATGGGCTGGACCATGTCGTGCGGCACCGCGAAGATCGTGGCGGATCTGATCCACGGCAAGCGGCCCGACATCGACATCACCGGGATGACCCTGCAATGAGCGAACTTCTGTCACCCTCCGAGGCGTCCGATCCGGGCGTCGGCGCCTACGCCCGCTTCGATTTCTCGCTCGACGCCGGCATCGCGCGGCGCGCGGCGATCGGCCTCGTCGTGCTGGCGACCGATCATACGATCGAATACGAGTGGCGGCGTCTGCTTGCGATCGATGGCGTCGCGTTCTACGAAAGCCGGATTGCGAATTCGGCCGAGATCACGGCCGAGACGCTCGCGCAGATGGACGGCGGGATCTGCGCCGCGGTCGAGTTGATCCGGCCGGGCGAGCGGCTCGACGTCGTTGCATTCGGCTGCACGTCGGCGTCGATGGTGCTGGGCGAGGAGCGCGTCTTCGAGCGCATCCGCGAGGCACGGCCCGGCGTCGCGTGCACCACGCCGATTACCGCCGCGCGCGTCGCGCTGACGGCGCTCGGCGCGCGTGGCGTCGCGCTGCTGACGCCGTACGAGCGCACGATCAACGATGCGATGGCCGCGTACCTGCGCGCGCGTGGCGTCGATATCATGCGGGTCGGCTCGTTCGAGCACCGCGACGACAACGAGGTCGCCCGCATCGAGCGCGCGTCGATCGAGCATGCGGTGCTGACGCTCGCCGCCGATCCGGCCGTCGATGCCGTGTTCGTGTCGTGCACGAGCCTGCGCATCGTCGATGCGCTGGCCGACATCGAGGCGCGCGCAGGCAAACCCGTATTGTCGAGCAATCACGCGCTCGCGTGGCATGCACTGCGGCTCGCGGGCATCGACGATCCCGTGCCGGGCTTCGGCAGCTTGCTGATGCGCTGACGCATGGCTCGTGCATGTAACAAGACGCGCGCGGGCGAACTGCCGGTGGATAATGACGCGCGGTGACAACAGGTGGATCCAGGAGACGAGATGTCGACTTCCGTTATGGCTGGCCGGGAGACCGCGGCGCCGATGCGCACGGGCCTCACGGTCAACGAGATTTACGAGCAGTTGAAACAGATGGCCGTGCTGTACGAGATCCGGCCGGGCGAACGGTTCAACGAACTGGAGCTCGCCGAGCGCTTCAACGTGAGTCGTACGCCGATTCGCGAGGCACTGAACCGGCTCGTTGCCGAAAACCTGCTGGTGTTCGTGCCGAACCGCGGTTTCTTCATTCGGGAACTGGAGGGGAAGGATGTGTTCGATCTGTTCGAATTACGTCGCTCGATCGAGACGACCGCGGCGATGCTCGCGTGCGAGCGCGCATCGGACAACGACATCAAGGCGCTGCGACGCTTCTGGAAGCAGGTGATGAAGAATGCCGCGCGGATGTCGTCGTCGGAGCTGGTCGTCAAGGACGAGGAGTTTCACCTGGAGCTGGCCGCGTTGTCGGGCAACGCAGAGATCGGCCGGGTGCTGCAAGGGATCAACGCGCGGATTCACTACGTGCGCTGGGTCGATGTCGATCAGCGACGCAACGAGGCGTTTACCGAGCATCTCGAGATTCTCGACGCGCTTGCGGAACGCGATGCGGCACGTTGCGCGGCGCTGACCGACACGCATATCCGCTGGCGGATGGAGGAGATCACGCGCGTCGTCCAGGCAAGCGTCGTCAAGCTGTACGCAAAATAAAACCAGACCGGCCGCGGCGCCTGCGACGCTCGCGCGCAGCACGCGAGCGGGGCAGCGCGGGCCGGTCGACGAGACAAGCAGTCGTGCAAAGGAGGACGGGCCGCCCGGATCGACCGGCGCGGCGCATCGCTACTTGATCGTCACGAGGTGCCGTCATGACACACGGTACGTTGGTCACGCTGTACAAGCCGTCCGCAGCGCAGATCGAGCATTTGCTGACCTTGCCCGCGAAAAGCCCCGCCGTCGTCGCGGTCGACAATTCGCCCGTCGCCGATCGTGCGCTGTACGCACGGCTTGCCGAAGGCGGCGTCGACGTGATCGCGAATCACAATCGCGGCGGCATCGCCGGGGCGTTCAACGCCGGCGTCGAATTCCTGATCGGCCGCGGCTGCGACGTCTTCTTCATCTTCGATCAGGATTCGTACGTTCCGGACGACTATTTCGACCGAATGCTGGCCGGTTGCGCGCGGGTGGGCGACAGCCGCTTCCTGGTCGGGCCGCGGATCTTCAACCGCAATTTTCAGCGCGACCTGCCGTTGTTCACGGTGCGCCGCTGGTCCGCGCAGATCACGCCGATCCACGGCGGCGCGCATGGCTTGCTGTCGTGCTCGGTCATCATCTCGTCGGGCACCGCGATCTCGCTCGACGCGTATCGCGCGCTCGGCCGCTTTCGCGAGGATTTCTTCATCGACCACGTCGACGCCGAATACTGCATGCGCGCGCAAGCGCACGGCGTGCCGGTATGCGTCAACGCCGACGTGTCGCTGCCCCACGAACTCGGCAGCCCGTCCGCGCAGCAGCACTGGCCGCGTGTCGAGATATTCGACCAGAGCCCGCTGCGCCACTACTATGCGGCGCGCAACTGCATCCTCGTCGCCCGCGACTACTGGCGGCGCTATCCGGCGATGCTGCTGATCAATCTCATCACGCTCAAGCACGTCGCATTCGTGCTGCTGCATGCGCGCAACAAGCGTCTGAAGTTGAAGGCGATCTATTGCGGCGTGACCGACGGGCTGCGAGGACGGTACGGGCGCGTGTGACGCGTGATTTATCGTGGTATTGGCGCACGACCCATGCACCGTTAAATTCGGATCACTTATTACAAGAGAGGATTCCAGATGAGCTTGACCAAGCCGATTCACCGCCGCTATACGGGCGCGTTCTCCGTCGCGCCGACGATCTTCACCGAGTCGGGCGAGATCGACATGCCGGGCCAGAAGCGCTGCGTCGACTTCATCATCGACGCCGGAGCGGACGGCCTGTGCATCCTCGCGAACTACTCGGAACAGTTTTCGTTGACCGACGACGAGCGCGAGCGGCTCATCGCGGCGATCCTCGAGCACGTGGCGGGGCGCGTGCCGGTGATCGTGACGACCACGCATTTCAATCCGGCGATCTGCGCGGCGCGCAGCCGCGCCGCGCAGGCGGCCGGTGCGGCGATGGTGATGGTGATGCCGCCGTACCACGGCGCGACGATCCGTTGCGGCGAGGCCGCGATCGAGCAGTTCTATGCGGAGCTCTCCGACGCGATCGCGATTCCGATCATGTACCAGGATGCGCCGATGAGCGGCACGCAGGTATCGGCCGCGTTTCTGGCGCGCATCGCGCACACGATTCCGAATCTGCGCTATTTCAAGATCGAGGTGCCGCAATCGGCAGCGAAGCTGCGCGAGCTGATCGCGCTCGGCGGCGATGCGATCGAAGGGCCGTTCGACGGCGAGGAAGCGATCACGCTGCTCGCCGATCTCGATGCGGGCGCGACCGGCAGCATCCTCGGCGGCGGCTACCCAGACGGGCTGCAGCCGATTCTCGCCGCGTATCTGGCCGGGCAGCGTGACGACGCGGTCGCGCGCTATGAGCAATGGCTGCCGTTGATCAATTACGAGAACCGTCAGGCCGGCCTGCTGGCGGCGAAGGCGCTGATGAAGGAGGGCGGCCTGATCGCATCGGACGCGCCGCGCCGCCCGCTCGCGCCGCTGCATCCGGCGACGCGCGCGGGCCTGATCGAGATTGCGCGACGCCTCGACGCATTGGTGCTGCGCTGGGCACGCTGACGCGGCCGCCTCGCGGCACGACGTGGCGATTTGCGCCGCAGCCGGTGCGCACGACGCGTACGGGCGGCCTTCGCACCCGATAACCCAACCAAGGAACCCGAAGAATGAGCATGCCGACGATACGCGCGGTCCGCGCGCTGACGGTGCGTGGTGGCGGTGCCGACTATCACGATCAGGATACCGGTCACTGGATCGACGACCACATTGCGACGCCGATGTCGCGCTACCCCGAATACCGGCAGAGCCGCCAGTCGTTCGGCATCAACGTGCTCGGCACGCTCGTGATCGAAGTCGAGGCCAGCGATGGAACGGTCGGGTTTGCGGTGACGACCGGCGGCGAGATCGGCGCGTTCATCGTCGAGCGGCATCTCGCGCGCTTCATCGAAGGGCAGCGCGTGACCGACATCGAGAAGATGTGGGATCAGATGTTCTACGCGACGCTGTACTACGGACGCAAGGGCGTCGTACTCAATGCGATTTCCGGCGTCGATCTCGCGCTGTGGGATCTGCTCGCGAAGGTCCGGCGGGAGCCCGTGCATCAGTTGCTCGGCGGCAAGGTGCGCGACGAGCTCGAGTTCTACGCGACCGGTGCGCGGCCCGATCTCGCGAAGGAGATGGGCTTCATCGGCGGCAAGCTGCCGTTGCATCACGGCCCGGCCGAGGGAGAGGCTGGCCTGCGCCGCAATCTCGAGGCGCTGGCCGAGATGCGTTCGCGCGTCGGCGCCGATTTCTGGCTGATGCTCGATTGCTGGATGAGTCTCGACGTGCCGTATGCGACGCGGCTCGCGCACGAAGCGCACGCACTCGGTTTGAAATGGATCGAGGAATGCCTGCCGCCCGACGACTATTGGGGCTACGCGAAGCTGCGCCGCGACGTGCCGCGCGGCATGCTCGTCACGACCGGCGAGCACGAGGCGACCCGCTGGGGCTTCCGGATGCTGCTGGAGATGGAGTGCTGCGACATCATTCAGCCGGACGTGGGTTGGTGCGGCGGGCTCACCGAGCTGATCCGGATCTCGGCGCTCGCCGACGCGCGCGGCGTGCTGGTGATTCCGCACGGCTCGTCGGTCTACAGCTACCACTTCGTCGCGACGCGGCACAACAGCCCGTTCGCCGAATTCCTGATGATGGCGCCGCAGGCGGATCGTGTCGTGCCGATGTTCGATCCGCTGCTGCTCGACGAGCCGGTGCCGGTCGGCGGACGGATGAGGGTGCCCGACACGCCCGGTTTCGGCGTGCGCCTGAATCCGGACGTGCGCATGCAGCGCCCGTACGAACACTGAGCGCGCGCGGGCGTGCACCCGCATCGTGAGGCCGGCCGGCTCGAACGGCGGCGGCCGCTGCCGAACGCGTGATGGTCGAGAGAGGAGGGCGCAATGACGAAGTTGCTCGAAGACAGAATCGTCGTCGTGACAGGCGGATCGCGCGGGATCGGCCGCGCGATCGCGCTGGCGTGTGCGCGGCATGGCGCCGACATCGTCGTCAACTACTGGACGAACCCGCTGCTGCCTGCGCAGGCCGATCACGAGATCGACGCGCTCGTCGACGCGATTCGCGCGACGGGGCGCGACGCGCTGGCCGTACCGGGCGACGTCGCGCAGCCCGACACGGCCAGCGCGCTCGTCGCGGCCGCGGTCGAGCGATTCGGCCGGATCGACGTGCTGGCGAGCAATGCCGGAATCTGCCCGTTCCATGGCTTCCTGGACTTGCCGCCAGAACTGCTGCAAAGAACGATGGCAGTGAACCTGCACGGTGCGTTCTACATGACCCAGGCCGCCGCACGTCAAATGGCCGCGCAAGGGCGTGGCGGCGCGATCGTCGCGACGAGTTCGATCAGCGCGCTGGTCGGCGGCGGCATGCAGACGCACTACACGCCGACCAAGGCCGGCGTCCATGCGCTGATGCAGTCGTGCGCGGTTGCGCTCGCGCCGCATCGGATTCGCTGCAATTCGGTGCTGCCCGGCACGATCCGCACCGAGATCAACGACGACGATCTCGCCGCGCCCGGCAAGACCGAGTACTTCGAGCGCCGGATTCCGCTCGGCCGCCTCGGCGAGCCGGACGACGTCGCCGACTGCGTCGTGTTTCTCGCGTCCGACATGGCGCGCTACGTGAATGGCGCCGCGCTGCTCGTCGACGGCGGCATGTACGTGAACCTGCAATGACACCGCGAGGCATGGGCATGGAAACGATCGCCTTCAGGATGCGCCTGCACCCCGGCAAGCAGGACGAATACCGGCGCCGGCACGATGCGATCTGGCCGGAACTGGCCGACGCGCTTCGTGCAGCGGGCATCTCGGACTACTGGATCTTTCTCGACGACGACACCCATCACCTGTTCGCCGTGCTCAAACGGCCGGCCGATCATCGGATCGCGCAACTTGCCGAAACGGACGTGATGCGTCGCTGGTGGGCGTACATGGCCGACCTGATGGCGACCGGACCGGACGGACGTCCTGTGGAGAAAGCGCTGGCGCCGATGTTTCATCTGGAATGAGGCCGGCACGTTCAACGGATCGGCAGCGCTCGACGTGTGCCGAACCGTTGCAGCGGATCATCGTGTCGCATGAACTCACGGAGCCCACATGCAGGTTGTCGATCCCCATGTCCATTTCTGGGACGCCGATGCGCTGAGTTACGGCTGGCTCGATCGCGCTCAGCCGGCATTCTCCGGCGCGGTGGCGGATTTGCCTCGCCGCTACCTGCCCGCGGACCTGCGTGCGGACGCCGGCGCGGATATCGACGTGCTGAAGGTCGTGCATGTCGAGGCGATCCACGATGCGTGGACAACGCCGAGCGAAGTCGACTGGCTGCAGGCGCTCGCCGAGGCGCCGGCGAGCGGCGGGATGCCGGACGGCGTCGTCGCCGGCGTCGACCTGTTCGCGCCGGACGCACGCATCCGGCTCGCCGACGCGGCGGCGCATCCCAACGTGCGCGGCATCCGGCAAGTGTTGAACCGGCATCCGGACCCTTGGTACAACTACGTCGACGTGGACTATCTGGCCGAGCCGCGCTGGCGCGAGAACTTCGGCATGCTGAGCGAGTTCGGTTTGTCGTTCGACCTGCAGCTGTACCCGGCCCAAGTCGGCGCCGCGCTCGCCGTCATCGATGCGCACCCGGACACGCCCGTGATCGTCAACCATACGGGCATGTTCGTCGACCGGACCAGCGTGCACGGCTGGCGCGAATGGCGCGACGGACTGCGCGGGCTCGCGCGGCGAGCGAACGTGACGATGAAGCTGTCCGGGCTCGCGATGTTCGACCATCGTTGGTCGGTCGAGAGTTTCCGCCCGTACGTGCTGGAGGCGATCGACGTGTTCGGCGCGGCGCGCTGCATGTTCGCGTCGAATTTCCCGGTCGATCGGCTCCATGCCGGCTATCAAGCGCTCTGGCACGCTTATGCGGAGATCGTCGCGGGCGCCCGCGACGATGAGCGCGAAGCACTGTTCGTCCATAATGCGCTGCGAACTTATCGGTTGTGAGCCACGTGCCACTGTGAACGTCAACGGACGTGCAATGCGCGCGTCGTCGATCGGCGTGATTTGCACCGCGCCGCAACGCGCGCATCCGCCGGTTCCGACGGGCCGCGAGCAGCGGGGCAGCCGGCGAGATCGATGCGGCTGTGCAGGCGCCGGCCACACTGCCCGACGTCGAGCGGTGCTGGCTCGCGCCTTCCCGGCGCTTGCCTGCATTAACCGCGCAACGCAGTCGCGACGACGTTCGCCAACGGCGTCGTGGGTCGACCGATCAGTCGCGCGAGGGCGCCGCCGTCGTCGAACAGCGCACCGCGCGAGGCGGCCACGTCGGCATCGGCCAGGATGCCGGCAAGCTCGGGCGGCAACCCGGCGCTCGTCAGCGCGTCCGCATAGGCGTCCTGCGCAAGATCGTTGTAGACGACGGTCTTGCCGGACTGCCGCGAAACCTCCGCGGCTAGCTGCGCCAGCGTGAACGCATCGTCGGCCGCGAGTTCATACGTCTTTCCTGCGTGGCCGTCCGTCGTCAGTACCACGGCTGCCGCCTCGGCATAGTCCTTCCGCGCGGCGGCAGAGAAGCGCCCCGCCTTGGCGGCCCCGATGAACGCGCCGTGCTCGAGCGCCGCTGGAAGGGCCATCATGTGGTTCTCGGTGTACCAGCCATTGCGAAGGATGACGGCGGGGAGGCCCGACGCCGCAATGACTTCTTCCGTCTGCCGGTGCTCGATCGCGAGCCGGGCAGGCGAAGTGTCGGCGTGCAGCATGCTCGTATAGGCGAGCAACGAGACGCCGGCCTGCCCGGCCGCATCGATCACCGCGCGATGCAACGGCAAGCGGCCGGCGACTTCGGTCGACGAGATCAGCAGGAGCTTGTCGACACCGACCAACGCGGTGGCGAGCGTTTCAGGCCGCTTGTAGTCGGCCTCGCGCACCACCACGCCGCACGCCTCGAGGTCGCGCGCCTTCGCGGGATCCCGGACCGCCGCGACGATCCGGCTGGCCGGCACGGTTTCAAGCAACGCGTCGATCACAAGGCGCCCGAGTTGTCCGGATGCTCCCGTTATTGCATACATGTTCGTTCTCTCCGTGTATCGGTAGGTGAGGTTCCAAGTGTAGGGATGAAGGTTTCCGTTGGAAACCACCTATCCATCGGTTACCATCATTTTCAAGTAACCAAATGGAAACCTCGGTGGGACGACGATGGGCTTGAGAATGCGAAAGAAGGTGGAGCCGCTTCCCGGCTGTCCGATGTCGAAATGCATGGCGTTGATCGGCGGCCTGTGGACGCCCGAACTGATCTGGTGCCTGAGCAACGGCCCGCGTCGATTTTCGGAGTTGCGGCGCGACAACCCGACCATCACCGCGAAGGTGCTGACCGGCAGGCTGCGTGATCTCGAGGAGCGGGGCGTGATCCGGCGAAGCGTGTTGCCGACGTCGCCGCCGTCCGTGGAATACGAGTTGACGTCGCTGGGCCGGGAACTGCTGCCGGCGATTACGTCGATCGTGGAAGTCGGGTCGCGTCTGCTGCTTCGCGACCGGCCGCGCTAGCCATTCGCGACCGCACGGGCTAGCGAGCCCCCGTCGAACGCCTGCGCTTCGTATTCGGCAACGGCTCGTGCTGCATCGGCCCTTTGACGAGTTCGCTCATCGCGTCGCGGATCCAGCGGTTGGCCGGCTCGTGATGAAAGCGCGGATGCCAGTGCAGATAGAGCTCGTACGTGGGTGCCGGGAAGGGCAGCGGCAACAGTTTGACGTTCACGAGCTCCGCGAAGCGCCGCCCGACGGCCTGAGGCACCGCCGCAATCATGTCCGACCCGGCGACGACGAACGGCACGCCGATGAAACGCGGCGTACTGAAGCGGACGTTGACGCGAATCCCGAGGCGCTCGTGCGTGCGAGCCAGCACGTCCTGCTCGCGGCCTTCGGGGTGCACCATCACGTGTGCGGCGGCACGGTACTGATCGAGCGACAGCGTGTCCCCGATTTCCGAATGACCGTCGCGGGCGATACACACGTACGAATGCCGGTACAGCGCCTTGCGCTTCAGCGATTCGCTGTTCAACCCCGGAAAGTAACCGATCGCGAGGTCGACGTCGCCACTCGCCAGTCCTTCCTCCAGCTCCGCCATGCCGAGCGCGACCGTCTTGATGCTCACGTGCGGCGCAGCCTTGTCGAGAAAGTGCTCGAGGCGGGGCAGGAACACCATTTCGCCGATGTCCGACATACACAGCACGAAGTTTCGCGACGACTCGGCGGGACGAAACTCGGGCATCGGCAGGATTTCGGTCTGCACCAGATCCAGTAGCCGCGCCACCGGCTCGCCGAGTGCCTGCGCGCGCGGCGTCGGCTCCATGCCGCGGCCCGTGCGCACGAACAGCGGGTCCTCGAACAGCTCGCGCAGCTTCGACAACGCGTAGCTCATCGCCGGCTGGCTGAGCCCGATGCTGACGCCCGCCTGCGTCACATGGCGCTTTTTCAGCAGCGCATCGAACACTTTCAGCAGATTCAGGTCGACCTGACGAATATCCATGGTTTGGATGATACCTATCGATTTCACATAATTGACGGATTTTATCGGGCTTCCTACCATCGTTTCCACAACAAAGGAGTGAGACACCATGTCCGATGGACGCAAGCCGCAACGCCCGTTGCGCAGCAATTTCCCGCGCGGTTCCTACCTCGGCGCGGTGCGCGCCGCCCAGTGGCGCAATCTCGGCATCAGCGAGGAAGACCTCGACAAGCCGAAAATCGCCATCGTCAATTCCTCGTCCGAACTCGCCACCTGCTTCAGCCACCTCGACGGCATCGCCGCGCAACTGAAACAGGCGATCCGCGCCGCGGGCGCGCTGCCGTTCGAGATCCGCACTGCGGCGCCGAGCGACTTCATCACCGGCGCGGGCGCGCGCGGCGCCTACATGCTGGCCGCGCGCGACCTCGTCACGAACGACATCGAAGTGGCCGTCGAGGGCGCACAGCTCGACGGCATGGTGTGCCTCGCGTCGTGCGACAAGACCGTGCCGGGCCAGCTGATGGCCGCCGCGCGGCTGAATATCCCGACTATCGTCGTCGCGTGCGGTTATCAGCCGAGCGGCGAATATCGCGGCGAGCACGTGGACATCGAGGACGTGTTCGTCGGCGCGATGCATGCGCTGACCGGCAAGCTGCCCGTCGAGGACCTGATCGGCATGAGCCAGAACGCGATTCGCGGCCCCGGCGTGTGTTCGGGCCTCGGCACGGCAAACTCGATGCACATGGTCAGCGAGGCGCTCGGCATGTCGTTGCCCGGCAGCACACCGGTCGCCGCCAACAGCGACAGGATGTTCGCGTTCGTGCGCGAAGCCGGCGCGCGCATCGTGGAGATGGTGCGCGACGACCTGAAGCCGCGCGACATCCTCACGCGCGGTGCGTTCGGGAATGCAGTGAAGACGGTGCTTGCGGTCGGCGGCTCGATCAATACGGTAAAGCACTTGCAGGCGATCGCGGCCGAAGGCCGGCTCGACGTCGACGTGTACGCGCTGTTCGAAGAATTCGCCGCGCAGATCCCGGTGCTGACCGGCGTGCGTCCGGTCGGTGCGCATACGATCGAGCAACTGGAGGCGGCGGGCGGCGGGCGCGGCGTGATGAAGCGACTCGAAGCCTGGCTCGACACCGGTGCGCTGACGGTGACCGGGCGCACGGTGAAGGACAACCTCGCCGATGCGCGCATCGCCGACGACGACGTGATCCGTCCGCCGCAGCGCGCGTTCGCGAACCATCCGGCCATCGTGCTGGTGCGCGGCAACCTCGCACCGCAGGCCGGCATCGTCAAATTCGGCATCTCGCCGACCAAGCAGCGCGCGTTCACCGGCGACGCGATCTGCTTCTCGACCTCCGACGAGGCGATCGCCGCGATCAAGGACGGCCGCGTGCAACCGGGCAAGGTCGTCGTGATGCGCGGCGCGGGCGTGTGCGGCGGCCCGGCGATGGGCGGCGGGGCGTCGCGCGTGGTGTTCGCGATCGACGGCGCGGGCTTGTCCGAGCAGGTCGCGATGCTCACCGACGGACATCTGTCGGGGCTCGTCTGCAAGGGGCTGGTGGTCGCGGAAGTGGCGCCGGAAGCCGCGACCGGCGGCCCGCTCGCATTCGTCGAGGACGGCGACACGATCGAAATCGATCTGGATCGGCGCGTCTGCGATCTGAAGGTCGACGAAGCCGAACTGGCGCGCCGCCGCGCCGCGTGGCAGCGACCCGCGCCGGTCAACGATACCGGTTGGCTGAAGATCTACCGCGCGACGGTCGGCACGATGCCGCAAGGCGCGGTGCTCGGCGCTGACCGGCCGGCCCGGGAGCGTTGAGATGAGCGACGAAACCGCAATCGACATCGGCACGGTGATCGAGCGGCAGCAGACCACCCGCTTCGGCGTGCTGCTGATCGTCGCGATGGGCGTGATGATGATGACCGAGGGCTACGACCTCGCCGCGATGGCGTTCGCCGCCCCGGCGCTCAGCCGCGCGTGGCACCTCGAACACGGCGTGCTCGGCCCGGTGTTCGGCGCATTCGTGTTCGGCACGATGATCGGCGCGTTCGTGCTCGGCTATCTTGGCGACGTGATCGGCCGCAAACGCATGATCGTGATCGGCAGCGTCGTGCTCGCAGGCTTCACGCTCGCCGCGTCGCGCGCAACCGACCTCGAACAGCTGCTGGTGCTGCGATTTCTGGCGGGCATCGGCATCGGCGGCGTGGTGCCGAACGCGATCGCGTACACGACGGAGTTCGCGCCGAAACGCTGGCGCGCGACGTGGGTCACGCTGATGTATTCCGGCTATACGATCGGCAGCAGCGCGGGCGGTCTCGTGTCGGCGTGGCTCGTCCCGAAGTTCGGCTGGCAGGTCGTTTTCGTGATCGGCGGCATCGCGCCGCTCGTGTCGAGCGCGATGTTGTGGTGGGCGGTGCCGGAGTCGATCCGCTTCCTGACGCTCAAGGGCCGTCACGCAGAAGTCGCGCGGATCGTCGCGCGGATCGCGCCGGGCGTCGTCGTCGCGCCGCGTGCCCGCTTCGTGATCGGCGGCGCATCGCAGGCTCACGCACACGAGCGCCGCCGCGACGGCTCGCTGCGGCTGCTGTTCGCGGGCCGGCTGCGCGCGCTGACGCCGGTGCTGTGGGCCGTCTACATCGCGAACTCGATGGCGCTGTTCTTTCTCAGTAGCTGGCTGCCGGCGCTGATCGAAAGCGTGGGTCTCGCGCCGCGCGACGCGGCGCTCGTCTCGACGATGTTCCAGCTTGGCGGCACGCTCGGCGGGCTCGCGCTGATGCGCTTCGTCGACACGCGCGGCGCCATCATCATCACCGTGCTGCCGCTCGTCGGTACGCCGCTCGTCGCGTTGCTCGGCACCGGACTGCCCGCCCCGATGCTGGTCGCGGCGGTGTTCCTGACGGGCTTCACGGTGGTCGGCACGCAGTTTGGCCTGAACGCGGTCGCGGCGCTCGTCTATCCGACCGCGCTGCGCGCCAAAGGCACGGGCGCGGCGGTCGGCATCCAGAAGATCGGCGCGATCGCCGGGCCCGTGATCGGCGGGATGCTGATGTCCGCGCATCTGCCGGTCGAGCGGATGTTCTTCCTCGGCGCGGTACCGGTCGCATGCGTCGCGCTGCTCGCGTTCGCGCTCGGCCGCCTGCATCGTCGTCGCGACGATGCAGCACCGGACAATTCTCAGACAGGAGCTGCCCATGTCGCTTGAAGTCGTTCCCATTGATGCCGCGCGTCCGGATTTCGTCGGCCTCGCGAACGGCATCGATCTGACGGCGCCCGTTTCCGAATCGCTCGCGTGCGCGATCGACGCCGCGATGAACCGCTACGCGGTGCTGGTGTTCCGCGGTCAGCCGCTCACGCAGGACCAGCAGCTCGCGTTCGCGCGTGCGCTCGGGCCGCTCGATTTCGGTTTCAAGCGCGTGGCGCGTCCGCATGCGCGGCTCGCATACCCGGAACTCGCGGACATCTCGAACGTGGACGAGTCCGGACGGATCGCGGACCGCGCGCACCGGCGCATCGTCGGGAATCTCGCGAACCAGCTGTGGCACAGCGACAGTTCGTTTCAGCAACCGGCGGCGCGCTATTCGATGCTGCATGCGGTCGTCGTGCCGGAGTGGGGCGGCGAGACCGAGTACGCGGACATGCGCGCCGCGTGGGATGCGCTCGAACCTCGCACGCAACGCGAACTCGACGGGCTCGAAGCGGAACACTACGCGCTGCACTCGCGCTTCCTGCTCGGCGATACCGACTACACCGACGAGCAGCGCAACGCGTTGCCGCCGGTGCGCTGGCCGCTCGTGCGCAAGCACGCCGGATCGGGGCGCCGGCATCTGTTCATCGGCGCGCACGCGACGCATGTCGTCGATCGCACGCTGGCCGAAGGCCGCGTGTTGCTGATGGATCTGCTCGAACATGCGACCGCACGCCGTTTCGTGTATTCGCATCGCTGGCAGCCCGGCGACCTCGTGATCTGGGACAACCGGTGCACGCTGCACCGCGGCCGCCGTCACGACCCGTCGGTGCGCCGCGAACTGCGACGCGCGACGACGGTCGACGTCGACCGGCACGCGGCGCCACCGGCGGAGCAACTCGAACCTGTACAGGGAGCATGCTAAATGCAGTTGAACGACGACGAACGGGCGATGCTCGATGGCCGCGACGGCGCGGCCGTGCAGCGTGCGATGGATCTGCTGGTGCGCTACGGCGAAGCGCTCGGCGCGTCCCGCCTCGTGGACACGAACAACGTGTGCGGCACGGTCGGCGCGACGATGCCGTTCCTGCGCGATTACGCGGCCAAGCACGGCGGTCTCGACGCGGTGTTTTCCGAATTCAACCTCGATAGCCCCGAGGTGGTCGAGGTGCCGAAGGCGAAGGTGTTCAGCAGCCATCTGCAGCAGGGGCTGGACCCGCAGCATGCGCAGCGTCAGGGCGTCGACGGCGAGATCGTGAAGCTGTACCGCCAGGGCGAGGCGTTCACGGGGCGGCTCGGCATTCAGCCGCTCAATACCTGCGCGCCGTACCTGACCGGCAACGTGCCGGTGCGCGGCGAGCATTGCGCGTGGATGGAGTCGTCCGCGGTGATCTACATCAACGCGGTGCTCGGCGCGCGCACCAATGCCGAGGGGCGGGAGAGCACCGGCGCCGCGATGCTGACCGGCAAGATTCCGTACTGGGGCCTGCACCTCGACGAAAACCGCGGCGGCACGCATCTGATCGAACTCGACGTCGACGTGAACACGGTGCAGGACTGGGGGCTGCTCGGCTACTACGTCGGCGAACTCGTGCAGGACCGCATTCCGGTGATCGACGGGCTGCGCGACGTCCCGAACTTGCCGAAGCTCAAGCACTTCGGCGCGGCCGCGGCCTCGTCGGGCGGCGTCGAGATGTACCACATCGTCGGTCAGACGCCGGAGGCGCGCACGCGCGACGAAGCGTTTCGCGGCCGCAAGCCGGTCGAGACGATCCGCTACGGCACGGCCGAGCGGCGCATCGCGTACGAGCGCGTCAACACCACCGCGAAAGACGCCCAGGTCGACTTCGTGATGCTCGGCTGTCCGCACTATTCGATCGAGCAGATCTGGGAGGTCTGCCAGTTGCTCGAAGGCCGCCGTATCGGCGCGAATACCGAACTGTGGATATTCACCGCGCGCGCGACCCGGCAGTTGGCGGACCAGGCCGGCTATACGAAGCTGATCGAGGACGCGGGCGGCGTGCTGATGACCGACACATGCTCGGCGATCGGCCGCGTGATGCCCAAGGGCACGCGCGTCGTCGCGCTCGACTCGGCGAAGCAGGCGCACTACCTGCCGGCGATCATGGGTGTGCAGGCCTGGTTCGGCACCACGGCCGATTGTATCGAGGCCGCGGTGGGCGGCCGCTGGAACGGGGGACTGCGCGCATGAGCACGCATCACGGCATGAATGGCAAGGCCGGCACGTCGGTCGTGCTGCGCGGACGCAAGGTGGTCGGCGGCTGTGTCGAGGGCGAGGCGCTCGTCACGCGCGACCGTATCTCCGGCTGGGGCGGCATCGACCCGCGCACCGGCACGATCATCGAGACGCGTCACGAGCTGCGCGGCCAGAGCTTCGCGAACAAGGTGCTGGTATTTCCCGGCGCGAAGGGTTCGTCGGGATGGTCCAGCCAGTTCCATATCGCGCGGATCGCCGGCACCGCGCCGGCCGCGATGCTGTTCAACGAAATGACCACGAAGATCGCGCTCGGCGCGGTGGTGACCCACGCGCCGTCGCTGACCGACTTCGACATCGATCCGCTCGACGTGATCGAAACGGGCGACTGGGTGCGCGTCGATGCCGAGCGTGGCGTCGTCGAAGTGCTCAAGCGCGGCCGCGCCTGATTCCGGCGCGCGGCGTCGCCCGCGCGCCACCGCGATGGATTTTCAAGGAGAACATGTTTTGAACACGGGTACTCGTATCGTCCGCCGCGACGGCCGACCGACGGGCTGGAAACTTGACGCCGACGTATGCATCGTCGGCGCGGGCATCGCCGGCACCTCGGCGGCGCTCGAAGCGGCCGCGCTGGGCCGCAAGGTCGTGCTGGTCGACAGTCTGCCCGCGCTCGGCGGCCAGGCGGTCAACTCGATCATCGGCACGTTCTGCGGGCTGTTCTCGAACGGACCGAAGCGCTTCCAGGTGACGCACGGCATCGCGGACGGCATCCTGCGCGATCTCGGCGAGAAGGGCGCGCTGCACTACAAGGAAGGGCCGCTGACGACCGTCGTGCTGTACGACGAAGTCGCGCTCGCGCGCTGGATCGAGCAGAGGATTCTCGACGCAGGCATCACCGTCGTGCTCGGCGCCGTGTTGCGCGACGTGGTACGCGAAGGGCGGCGGGTGCGCGAGCTCGACGTCGCGACGCGCTATGGCGACGTGCGCATCGCGGCCGACGGCTTCGTCGACGCGAGCGGCGATGCCGCGCTCACGTGGCTGGCCGGGTTCGACTGCCAGGAGCCGGAAACGCCGATTCGCGGTACGCAGATGATCGTGCTCGAGAACCTCGACGAGACCGATCTGCCGACGCCGACCGCGTTTCGCGAGCGCGTCGAGAAAAAGGCGCACGCGTATGGGCTGGAGCGCAAGGACGGGCTCGTGTTCTATTTCCGTGGCCGCAACATCGGCATTGCGAACATGACGCACATCGAGACGCCCCTCGAACCGATGGCGGCGTCGCGCACCGCACTCGTCGGCCGCGATCAGGCGGACCGCGCATTCGAGTTTCTGCGCGCCGAGTATCCGCACATCTATCGCAACGCGCACATCCGCAGCTACGGGCTGCCCGGCATCCGGCAGACGCGCTGGATCGTCGGCGCCCAGCAGTTGAACTCGGCGGACGTGATCGCCGCCACGCAGTTTCCGGACGCGGTCGCACGCACCTCCTGGCCGATCGAATTGCACGATCGCGCCGAAGGCTACGAATGGAAGCCGTTCGGCGACGACCATCTGCATACCGTGCCGTTCGGCAGCCTCGTCGTGAAGGATGCGGACAACCTGATCGCGGTCGGCCGCTGCATCGACGCGGACGCGACCGCGCTGTCGAGTGTGCGGGTGATGGGGCCGTGCATCGCTATGGGCGCGGCCGCGGCACACGCGTTCGACCTCGCGGATGGCGGCAGTGTCCACGACATCGATCGCGGCATGCTGCGCGAGCGACTCGCCGACAACGTCGATCGAATCGATCCACCGCATCTGAAGAACTGACGCACGACTAGCCGGCGGCGCGGCAATACCAAAGAGGTGCATCGGGCGATCCGCAACGCTCGCTCGCGACCAGCACCCACTGCCGCGCCGGCCAGGGACGCAATGACGGAACGCGCGACGCGCCGGATCTGCCGGCGCGCCGACGCGGTACCTGAGGAGGAGACGATGATTCAAACCCTGCCCGATGCGCGCACGGTGGACGTGTCGCGCCTGATCGACGAACAGCGGATCGGCCGCTTCGCGATCCTGCTGATCGCGTCGACGTGGCTCGTGATGCTGACCGACGGCTACGAGCTCAGTGCGCTGGCGTTCGCCGCGCCTTCGCTGATTCGCGCATGGCACATCGAGCGCAGCGTGCTCGGGCCGGTGTTCGGCGCCAACGTCTTCGGCATCATGATCGGCTCGATCCTGTTCGGCTATATCGGCGACCGGATCGGACGCAAGCGCGCGATCCTGTTCGGTGCGTGCTGGTACGGGCTCGTCACGCTCGCGACCGCATGGGCATCGAGTGTCGACCACCTGCTGTGGCTGCGCTTCGCTGCGGGCATCGGCATCGGCGGTGCGGTGCCGAACGCGTTCGTGCTCGTATCGGAATTCGCGCCGAAGCGACTGCGGGCCACCTGGGTCACGCTGATGTTCACCGGTTATACGCTCGGGGCGGGCTTCGGCGGCGGCGTCGCCGTGTGGCTCGTGCCGCACTTCGGCTGGCCCGCGGTATTCGTGGTCGGCGGGCTCGCGCCGCTCGCGGTGGCTGCCGCGCTGTCGTTCGTGATGCCGGAGTCGCTGCGCTATCAGGTGCTCAACGGCTGGCCGCACGACCGTATTGCCGCGACCGCCGCACGCGTGCGGCCCGAACTCGCATTGTCGCCGGATGCGCGCTTCGTCGTGACCGACGAGCACCGCGTCGCGAAGTTCTCCCCGCGCCTGCTGTTCGCCGGCCGCTTGCGCTACGTGACCGCCGCGTTGTGGCTCGCGTACATCGCGAATTCGATGGCGCTGTTCTTCCTGCAAAACTGGCTGCCGGTGCTGATCGAAGCGACCGGCGTTGCCCCCCATCGCGCCGCGCTGATGACGACGCTGTTCTCGGTCGGCGGCACGCTCGGCGGCCTCGTACTGATGCGCTTCATCGACCGCCATGGCGTGCGGCTCGTCACCTGCCTGCCGCTCGTCGGTTTTCCGCTCGTCGCCGCGCTCGGCATGAACCTCGATACGGCGTGGCTGACGGCCGCCGTGTTCGGCGTCGGCTTTTGCGTCGCCGGCACTCAGGCCGGCCTCAATGCCGTCGCGTCGATCGTCTATCCGACCAGCTTCCGCTCGAAAGGCACCGGCACCGCGATCGGCGTGGCCAAGATCGGCTCGATCTCGGGCCCGATGATCGGCGGGATGCTGCTCGCCGCGCATGTGCCGGTGCGCGAGCTGTTCCAGGTCGCGGCGCTGCCGGTCGTCACCGTCGCGGCGCTGATGTTCATGCTCGGTCGCATGTACCGGCCGGGCGACACGCACGACGACGGGCTCGCGGCGTGCGATCCCGCGGGCGCCGAGCCTTCGCTGCCTGCGGCGGAACGCTAGGAATAGCGGCAGCGGCGGGGGGCCGGGGGCGCCGTGCCGCGCACGGTCGCCGCAGCGATACATGCGGCGCGTTCGCGCCCGACGCTCGCTCCCGCCGCCTTCGATCCGCATCACCTCACTCCATCGAAACCGGAGAAGCACGATGAAAACAGCAGTCTGCACTGCTGCGGCGGCTTGCGCCCTCGCGGCGCCGTTCGCGGTCCATGCGCAAAGCTCGGTCACGCTATACGGCATCATCGATACGGGCATCGCCTGGACGAATACGGTCGCGTCGTCGATCAGGACCCGGGGCGCATCGCGCTGGTCGATGGCGACCGGCTGGGGCAGCGGCGACCGCCTGGGTTTCCTCGGACGCGAGGATCTCGGCGGCGGCCTCTCCGCAGTGTTCCAGCTCGAAGCGGGTTTCAGCGGATTGAACGGCACGTCTTCGCAGGGCGGCCGGCTGTTCGGGCGGCAGGCGTACGTCGGCTTGTCAAGCAAGCAGTACGGCAAGCTGACGCTCGGCCGTCAGTATGACTACACGTTCGACTACGTCGCACCGCTGATGGCGTGGCTTCAGTTCGGCAGCATCTACGGCGCACACATCGGGGACGTCGACGATAGCTTCCAGACGTTTCGCCTGAACAACAGCGTCAAGTACGAGGCGAGTCCGCTCGCGGGACTGAAGCTGGGCGCGATCTATGCGTTCAGCAACCAGGCGGGCGGCGGCGCCGGGCAGGGCTTCGCCAACAACCGCGCGTACGGCTTCGGGCTCGATTACCTGCGCGGACCGTTGCATGTGGTCGCGAGCTACCTGCAACTGAACAATCCGTCGGCGGGTATTGCGTCGTCGGGGAACAATTCGAATGGCGCGATCGGCGACGAGTACAGTGGCTCGACCAGCATCTTCTACAACGCGGGGTTCGTCGAGCGTCAGCGAATCTCGGCGCTGGGCGCCGGCTATTCGTTCGGCGCCGCAGCGGTGAATCTGGTCGTCACCGACACGCGCCTCGTTTATCGCGGCGGCCACAGCCTGCGCATCGACAACTACGAGATCAACGGGCGCTACAACTTCACACCGGTGCTGATCGGCGGGGTCGGCTACATCTTCACGGATGGCCACGGGTATGCCAGTAGCGGCGCGACGTCGTTCGCGACCGGCGACCGACCGAAATGGCATCAAGTGGATGCGGGCGTCACCTACCTGCTGTCGAAGCGCACGGATCTGCACATGTCGATGGTCTATCAGCGGCGAGCCGGCGATGCGAGCACTGTCGCGATCAACTTCTTCGGACCGGCGGGGGTGGGGCATAGCAGTCAGATCGCGGTGCTGGCGGGGCTGCGGCATCGTTTCTAGCGTACGAACGGCGCGCGGCGGGCCTGCGCGCGTTGCCGAACGGGACAGCATCGTCGCGACGAGCAGCGAATAGGCCGCCGAGTATGAAATCCCGCCGACGCAACGCTTTACGCGTCTTTCAGCCAGGGCATTTCCACGGGTGACACGACCAGTTGCCGGAATTCGCGTTTCAAATCGAAGATGAAGCCGACGAGGATCATGGAGTCGGCGTAAGGAATCGGAAAGACATGCGGATTTTCCGGCGTACGCAGGGGACGATCGGGGGTGTCCGCCGTCGCCGCGGCATTCTCGCGAACGCTTTCCAACTCGTCGGCCATGGCCACGCCACTGACTTGCAGCACACGGCTGCGCAGGTCGCTGAAGGGCTCGATGCGCGCAGCGTCTTCGTGATATTCGGGCACTTCGTAAACGAACCAGGACATTGTCGTCTCCCATGAGAAGGGGCGCTATTCTAACGCTACGCGAGAATCCATCGAAAATCGACCGCGCCCACTTCTCCAGGCACATCCACGAACCCTGCGAGGTCATCGCATCTCGAGCGGATCGCAGCAACGTCACACTTCGGATAACACCTGATGCGCCGCGCGAACAACCGCCTCGACCGTAATGTCGAACTTGTCGTACACGTCCTTGATTTTCCCGGACTCGCCGAAGCTGTGCATGCCGACGAAGCGGCCTTCCGGGCCGATGTACCGCTCCCATCCCAGTTCGACCGCCGCCTCGACCGCGACCCTCGCGGGAGAAGCGCCCAGCACGGCCCGTTGGTAATCGCGTGGCTGTTCCTCGAAGAGCAGGCGGCACGGCATCGATACGACGGCCGTCGCCACGCCTTCGTGCTGCAGGACGTCGCGTGCCTGGACGGCGAGGTCGACCTCCGAACCTGTCGCGAGCAACGTGAGTTGGCGCGGCCCGCCATCGGCCTCCCGCAAAATATAGGCACCGCGTGCCGACTTGTTTTCGTTTCCAGGCTCGTTGCGCAGGAGCGGGACCGGCTGTCGTGACAATGCGAGGAGGGCAGCCCGGCGGGGCTGTTCGAGAATCAGTTCCCAGCACTCTGCCGTTTCGACTGGGTCGGCCGGCCGATAGACCGCGAGTTGGGGAATGGCCCGAAGGGCGGCAAGGTGCTCGACGGGTTGATGAGTCGGACCGTCTTCTCCGAGGCCGATGGAATCGTGCGTCATCACGAAGATGGACCGCACCCGCATCATCGCGCTCAACCGGATCGCCGGTCGACAGTAGTCCGAAAAACAAAGGAACGTGCCGCCGTACGGAATGAGGCCGCCATGAAGGGCAATGCCGTTCATGGCGGCGGCCATGCCGTGTTCGCGGACGCCGTAATGAAGGTATGAACCGTTGAACCGGCCGGGCTCGATCGCGATTTGCTTCTTCGTCTTCGTATTGTTGGACTGCGTAAGATCGGCCGAGCCGCCCAGCAATTCCGGAATCGCGTCGACGAGATAGTCGAGCACCGCACCGCTGGCCTTGCGGGTGGCCATTGCACTGCCACCGGCAATAAACGCCTGCCGTGCCGCCGCAATCGCCGCCTTCCAGTTATCCGGAAGCTTTCCGGCATTGCGCCGGTCGAATTCGGTACGCAGCGCATGCGGCGCCTGGCGGACGCGCTCCTCCCACGCGAGTCTCGTCTTGCTGCCACGCGCGCCGATCTCCCGCCATGCTTGCAGCAGGTCATCCGGGATTTCAAACGGCGGCGAATGCCAATCGAGCGCCTGGCGTGCGCCCGAGATTTCATCCTCGCCCGGGGCATCGCTATGGGCTTTCTCGGTTCCAGCCTTCGTCGGAAAGCCGAATCCGATGATCGTCCTGCATGCGATCAAGGTCGGTCGATCATGCGTTGTCCGGGCGGTCTCGATGGCGCTCCGTATCGCATCCGTGTCGTGGCCGTCGATTTCCAGGACGTGCCATCCAGCTGCGTGAAAGCGCTCGATCTCGTTGTCCGAGACCGCGAGCTTGGTGGCGCCGTCGATCGAAATCGAATTGTTGTCCCAGAACGCGATCAGTCGGCCCAACCGGAGGTGGCCGGCCAACGAAATGGCCTCGTGGCTGATGCCTTCCATCAGGCAACCGTCACCGAGAAATACATACGTGTAGTGATCGACGAGATCGTCGCCGAAGTGCGCATTCATGACGCGCTCGGCCAACGCCATGCCGACGGAGTCCGCGATGCCTTGACCGAGGGGGCCGGTAGTCAGTTCGATTCCCTCGGCATGCGAGTACTCCGGATGACCGGGTGTCTTGCTGCCGACTTGCCGGAACCGCTTCAGCTCGTCGATGGTCATGTCCGAATAGCCCGTCAGATAGAGAAGGCTGTAGAGGAGCATCGACGCGTGTCCATTGGAAAGCACAAACCGGTCTCGGTCGATCCAGTGAGGGTCCGATGCATCGAATTGCATGAACTCCTTGAACAGGACCGTCGCGACGTCAGCCAACCCCATTGGCGCACCGGGATGACCGCTGTCGGCTTTCTGTACTGCGTCCATGGCGAGGAAGCGGATGCAGTTCGCCAGCGCGCGCAGATGTGGGTCTCGTGGGGACGGCACCGCTTTCGCAGTCGTCCCGGAATTTGCGGTGGGATCGCTCATCGGTTCTCCTGTGTTGGCTGGGAAAGATGAGGCGACGGTGCAATATGCATACCTTCTCGGCGACGGCGAGGATATGGGGAGATGTTCGAAGCGTTTGCCTTCGACTTAATCGTTGATGGGGTGCGCGTCCAGTCATTGCCTGGATGCAACGTGTCGGGAAGGATGTCGACCTCGTCTCGGTATCCACACGAGATCCACGCCAACTGCCCCTGCTTTAATAGCGGTTCAGTTCGATTCAGCCCGCCGCGCGACCAGCTCGACGCATGCGAAACTTAACGCAGCGTCCGGGATTGCTCGACCACCACACTATGTCCCCAAAGCAGAAAGAGATGGAGCAGGCGCTAAAAGGCATTCTGGATTGGTAACGGGCCGTGACCTATCAACGCCACGCACTGCGGACGTGCAACGAATCGGTAGGCCGGCAGTCTGATCTGGTTTTTCTGGCACTTGCCGCACGGATGGGCGGCCCGCCCAGAAGCGGGCGGCCTAATCGCGAGGAGCGAAGCGGGACCGCGCCTAGGCACGGCGACAGACCGCGCAAAGAAGTCGGCAACTGCTTCGCTCAATGCAGGTCAGGCGGTACGTAGTGAACCCCGAATTGCTCTGCCAGTTGCGCGAGCCGCCGATCGCGCGTCCAGAGTCGGGTGTTCGGGGTCAACAGCACCGATGCAAGCAGCGTGCAATCCACGGCACCGCATCCGCGCCCATACAGCCGTTCCCGCTCGATCCAGTCCGCTACTTCGCCTGGCGTCGCGCGGCGCGTTTGGCGCAATAACGCGAGATCTCCCAGCGTTCGTGCCCGCGGTTCGGGCGGCGTCCCGCACGTGAGCTCAAGTATCACCAGTGGATGTGTAAGGACGTTATCGACGCTCAGAAGTTGGATGAGCACTGGTAGTGGCCGCCGGAAATGCTCGGCCCACACGGACGTGTCGACCAACACACTCATCGGACGATTACCTCGGGAGCGCGGCGCGGGATATCTGCCATGTCGGGTGCGCGACCGCCCAGGGCGGCCAGGCGTTGACCGGCCTGGACGCGCACGAAGGTTTCAAGTGCCGCCCGGAATAGGTCGGCCGGCGGCATGCCAGGTTCGGCGAGTTCGAGTGCGCGCGCATAGAGAGCGTCGTCGACGGTGACGGTGGTACGCATGATGGCTCCTTTGATGCTTTTCCGCATCAATTTTAGCATCAATTCAACAGCGATTCGGTCATTGACAAGCGGATCACCAATCGGCCTGAAGTGGGGCCGTGACGCTTTCGCCAAGGAGATCCGACTACGGTGGCGTTAGAAGTTGGCGAACGTCGCTGGCGCCCGCATGGGCAACCGTTTCGATCTCTATGCTCGCACCAAGGCGGGTGTGAGGTGTCGTCAAGCATGTCGTGCCACCACGATAATTGTGTAATGGGCTGCTGCACAATTACCGGCACTGGAAAGCCGTTGCGATTGAAGGCTTATTTGTATTATTTTGGCATAGCCGGAAACCGACATGCCTGCCTAGTCCGGACTGTAAATTTTAACTCGGACCTCAATGTCATACCCGGATTCAGATGTCGTAGCGCCAGCTAAATACAGATGTCGCATGTTTCATCGGCCTTTCCGTCAT
>NZ_LPMU01000006.1:0-64014 GCF_001534535.1 Burkholderia sp. MSMB1459WGS | reverse complement strand
CCCAGTGCGCCCGTTGCCGTACCGAGCGCATTGCTCAGCGTGCCGGTTGCCGTGTTCAGCGCACCGGTCAACGCACCGGCCGGGTTGCCGCCGCTCAAGGCACCCGTCACTTGATTCACCACGCCCTGAACCGGCGCCAGCGGATTCGCGCCGCCACCGACATTACCCAGTGCGCCCGTCACCGTGCCAGCCGTATTGCTCAGCGTCCCCGTCGCCGCATTCAGCGCACCAGTCAACGCCCCCGCCGGGTTGCCGCCGCCGAGCGCGCCCGTCACCTGATTCACCACGCCCTGTACCGGCGCGAGCGGCTGCACCGTGCCGCCGCCACCGCCGAGTGCGCCCGTCACCGCCCCCACGGCGCCCGACAACACTTGCCCCGGCTCCCCCAGCGACGTCTGGATCGCGCCGGACCCGCCCGCCGTCAGGGTCACCGAGCCCAGCGGCGACGTGCCCGTCGCGGCCAGCCCGACCGACACGCTGTTCGTCGGCGGATTGACGATCACTTGCGGGATTGGCAGCGCATCGAGGGCTCCCGCCATCGCGGAACCCGAAGCCAGTACGCCGAACACCGTCGCGACCGACAGCGCCACACCCGTCAATTTGAAGTTCTGTCCCATCTTTGTTTTTTCCCCATCTCGGTTGGCACTACGTTGACAAAGCATGGGGACGGATTGCACGAAGCGTGCCAATTCCAAAAATCGGCCGTTTCGTCTGCCTACTTATCGGCAATAATGATTTTTAAATCGATTTCAGGTGAAATTGGTGGGTTGCAGAGACTCAATCGTCTGATGAAAAGGCCTCCGGAGCGCGGATGTAACGTAACGTTTGCGAGCCCTACGGTAACGTGTTCCGGTACATTCCGCGTAACGCCTGAACGCGCGGCCGCGATGGAGCCTATACCGTCGGAACTGGCTGCCCATTACGCATTTCAGCAATATGAAAATGCATTGATAAATCGCGAATTTGCTGATTTTCTTTTATCGCGCGATTTTCTTTCCTATCGATTACGCAGATCATTTCCGATTGCGTGGATTTCGACAATCCGGACGGCAAAATGAAAAACTGTGAACGACACGCGTTGCCACCGGCGCATGCCGGTGGCCGAATCCGCATCTGCGCACCGCGGGTTCAACCGAAGCGTGCGGGCCGGTACGGACGGGGATCGATATAGGTCGGCGCGCCCGTCATCATTTCGGCGAGCAGACGACCGGTCGCGGGCCCGAGCGTGAGCCCATGATGGCAGTGGCCGAACGCGAACCACAAATGGCGGTGGCGCGGCGCGGGCCCGATCACCGGACGCATGTCGGGCGTGCACGGCCGCATCCCGAGCCAGGGCTCCGGATCGAGCCGCTCGCCGATGCCGAACGCGTCGCGCGCCAGCGGTTCGGCGCGTGAGAGTTGCACGCCGGTCGGCGGCGCGTCGCGCGGCGCGATCTCGACGCCGGTCGTGAGCCGCAGGCGGCCGCCCTCCATCGGCGCGACGACGAAGCCCTCCTCGGTATCGCACACGGGCACGTTCAGCAGCGTGCGGGTCGGCAGGTAATGCATGTGATAGCCGCGCTTCGCGCGCAGCGGAATCCGGTAGCCGAGCGGCGCGAACACCCGATCCGACCACGGCCCGAGCGCGACCACGGCCGAGCGCGCCGAGATCGGCCCGTGCTCGGACCCGACCTGCCAGCCGTCATCCACCTGCGCGAGCGTCGTCGCGTCGCCGCGCACGAACGTGCCGCCGTCGCGCTCGAACAACCGCGCATAGGCCTTGGTCAGCCCGCCCGGGCTCGACACCGTCTTCGGGTCCTGCCAGTGAAAGGCGCCGCAGAAGGCGTCGCCGATACCGGGCTCGCGCGCGCGCAACGCACGCGCGTCGAGCACGGTCATCCGCAGCCCGTGCGCGTCGGCCACGCGCTGCTGGGCGCGCGCTTCCGCGTCGAACAGCGCGGGCGAACGAAACGCCTCGATCCATCCGCCGTCGTGCACGAGCGGCTGCGCGTCGGTGCGCGCGAGCAGCGCATCGTGCTCGACGACGCTCGCCGCGACGAGCGGCAGCAGGTCGCGCGCGGCGGCCGCGAGCCGCTGCGGCGACGATTCGCGCCAGAAGCGCGCGAGCCAGCCGGCGTACTCGGGCAGCGCCTTGTAGTCCCAATAGAGATCGACCGAACGGTTGCGCGCGTA
Source organism: Burkholderia sp. MSMB1459WGS (assembly GCF_001534535.1). Taxonomy (NCBI): domain Bacteria; kingdom Pseudomonadati; phylum Pseudomonadota; class Betaproteobacteria; order Burkholderiales; family Burkholderiaceae; genus Burkholderia; species Burkholderia sp. MSMB1459WGS. The sequence continues at coordinate 61,842 of NZ_LPMU01000006.1, read as the reverse complement.
GCGCAGCAGCGTGCCGAGCCGGCGCGGAAACGCATACGGCACGACCGACGAGCGCTCGATCAGCCCCGCATTGCCGTGGCTGGTTTCCTCGCCGGGCGCGCGCCGGTCGACGAGCGCGACGCGCAGGCCGCGATCCTGCAGATGCAACGCCGACGACACGCCAACGATGCCGGCCCCCAGAACGATGACGTCGAAATCCATGGTTCCCCGCACTGCGTCGAGATGGGAGGCGCCGTGCGCCAGCCCCGCGGCCGGCGCGCGGCGGCGCTTACTTCGCGATGATGTCGCGCTTGAAATACTTCCGCGACAGCGCGCTCAGCGTGCCGTCCTGCTTCAGCGCGTCGAGCGCGCCGACGATCTTCGCCTGCAGCGCCTTGTCGTTCTTGCGCATCCCGAAGCCGGTGCCTTCGCCGAGCGTCGCCGGATCCTTCAACGGCTCGCCGACGATCCGGTAGTCGCGACCGGCCGGCTTGTCGAGGAACCCGTCCTGCGCGGTTTGCGCTTCCTGCACGGCCGCATCGAGACGCCCCGCGACGAGATCGGCGTAGATCTGATCCTGATCCGGGTACGACACGACGGCCACGCCCGCATCGGCCCAGTGCGCCTTCAGGAAATCCTCCTGCGACGAGCCCTGCAGCACGCCGACGTGCTTGCCGCGCAGGCTCGCGACGTCGGGCTTCAGCGGCGAACCGTGCTTCGCCACCATCACGATCGGCACCACGTAGATCGCCGGTGTGAAGTCGATGCTTTGCTTGCGCTTCGCGGTGATGTTCATCGCCGAGTTGATCGCGTCGAACTTGCGCGCCTGCAGCGCCGGGATCAGCCCGTCGAACGCATTCTCGACCCACACGCATTTCATGTTCAGCTTCGCGCACACCGCGTTGCCGATGTCGACGTCGAAACCCTGCAACTGACCGGCCGGCGTCTTGCTCTCGAACGGCGGATAGGCAGCTTCGATCCCGAAGCGCAGCGTGGCCTGTTCCGCATGGGCCGTGACGGCCGCGCACGCGAGCGCCGCAGCGGCGCAGAGGGAAAGTTTCCGGTTCATGACGGTCCTTCTGTTCTGGATTGAGGCTGGAGATCGGTCGTGCGACGCCCTCGACCGGGCGCCAGCGCGGCATCCGAGGCACGCAGCCGCCTGGCGGCGTGTCGGATCCCACATGCGAAATATAGACTTAAAGTCTACTATAGACTATAGGGGATACGAGAATGTCGCGCCAATTTCTCGACGTCGAAATTTCGTAGCCTGCTTCCAACGCCTTTGATTCCATGGTGTTTTCCATGAATCCAGCAATGACGCAGCGTCTCGAAAAGAAAAATTCTCCCGATTTTGTTTGTCTATATTAGACTTTTCGTCTATCACGAACCCTGCCGGACGCCGTCTTTCGAGACTTTCTGTCCAGCCCGAACCGGAGATGTCCGATGACGCAAACCGTCCCCACCCCGCCGCTGATCGTCGACGAAGCCGCAGTGCGCGCGGCGCTGCCGTCGCTCGACGTGCTCGGCACGCTGCGCCGCATGTTCGCGTCGCTCGCCGCGGCGCGCGCAGTGCAGCCGCCGCAGACGCTCACGCTGTTTCCCGATCAGGCCGGCGACTTCATCACGTATCTCGGCGCGCTCGCCGATGCGCAGGTATTCGGCGCGAAGCTGTCGCCGTACATCGTGACGGGCGGCAAGCCCGACGGGAGACCGATCGTCACCGCATGGACCGCGCTGATGTCGATGCAGACCGGCCAGCCGCTGATGTGGTGCGACGCGGGGCTCTTGACCGTCGAGCGCACGGCCGGCACGACGGCGCTCGCGGTCGACTGCCTCGCGCCGCGCGACGCGCGTCATCTCGCGATCGTCGGCACGGGCGCGGTCGGCCTCGCTCACCTCAGGCACACGGCGCCGCTGCGCGATTGGGACACGATCCGCGCGTATTCGCCCGCGCTGGCCGGCGATGCGGCGCAGCAAGCGGCCCTCGCCGCGCTCGACCCGCGCGCACGCGCGGCGGCGAGCGTCGAGGCCTGCGTGCGCGACGCGGACGTGGTGATGCTGTGCACGTCGTCGGGCACGCCCGTGCTTGGCGACGGGATGCTCACCCGCCCCGCGCTCGTCACGTCGATCAGCACGAACGTCGCGCGCGCACACGAAATCCCGCCCGCGTGGCTGCCGGACATGGACGTCTACTGCGACTACCGGTACACGACGCCCGCGAGCGCCGGCGAGATGCAGATCGCGGCGGCCGAGCACGGCTGGGATGCCGGCCGGATCGTCGGCGACCTGCCCGCGCTCGTCGCCGGCACCTGCGCGGCGCCGTCGCGCACGCGTCATGCGTTGTTCCGCTCGATCGGCCTCGGGCTCGAGGACATCGCGATCGCACATGCGCTGTACACGCATCTGACGCGCGCATGAACGGCATGCGCACGCGGGGCCGATACAATGGCGCAACCGCCGCGGCGGCCGCGCGCGGGCGCACGGGCATGCCGGCCGACGGTGCGCCGGCTCGCCGGCCCGACACGCTGCCCGGCTCCCGCCCACCCGAGATCGCGACACCGATGCGCAAGAAGAAATCTCCCGTCAAAGACCTGCTGCTCACCCGCTATGCGCCGATCGCCGACGGCATCGCCGCACTGTTCTTCCCGTACGCGGAAGTCGTGATCCACGACCTGCACGACCAGACCGTGCTGTATCTCGCGAACAACCTGTCCAAGCGCGAGGTCGGCGACGATTCCGCGCTCGAGGAAATCGATCATTCGGCGCGCGAGCGCGTGATCGGCCCGTACGAGAAGCTGAACTGGGACGGCCGGCGGATGCGCTGCGTCAGCAACGTGCTGTTCGACGACGAAGGCCGGCCGGCCGGGATGATGTGCATCAACTTCAACATCGCGGTGTTCGACGAAGTGCGCGCGACGCTCGATCTGTTCATCAAGGGCGCGGGCGTCGTCGCGCAGCCCGACGAGTTGTTCCGCGACGACTGGCAGGAGCGCATCAACACGTTCCTGCACGGCTGGCTGCGCGAGCGGCAGGTCGGGCTGAACGGTCTCACGCGCGAGCACCGGCGCGAGCTCGTCGAGGCGCTGTACGCGGAAGGCGCGTTCCGCGGCAAGAGCGCGGCGAACTACGTCGCGAACGTGCTCGGGATGGGGCGCGCGACGGTCTACAAGCACCTCAAGCACCTGAAGGAAACGCAGGGCGACGCGTGAGCGCGACGCGGCGGGCACCATCGCGGTAGCCCGGCGTCGGTACCGGGCCGGCGGTTCCACGCCCCTGCTTCGCGACACGCGGGCGCGCGCCCTTTCGCACCGTGCCACACGGTTCCGCGAGCGACGAAGCGTCGAAACATAAAGTGATATAGTCTCGGTTACATTTTTTGCCGCCCGGACCGCCCATGACGACCGCTCCCGCCCCGACTGCCCGCCCGACCCTGACCGTCGAAATCTGGTCCGACCTGATCTGTCCGTGGTGCTGGATCGGCAAGCGCCGCTTCGACGAGGCGCTGGCCGCGTTCGCGCACGCCGACCGCGTCGACGTCGCGCTGCGCGCGTACCGGCTGATGCCCGGCCAACCCGTCGAGCCGGTCGAGGCGATGCTGGCCGGCAAATACCGGATGGCGCCCGCGCAGGTCGACCAGATGCTGCGCCAGGTGACCGATGCGGCCGCGAGCGTCGGGCTGCGCTACGACCTGCCCGGCACGCTCGTCGGCGACACGCTCGACGGCCACCGGCTCGTGAAGCTCGCGCAAGCGTCGGGCCGCGCGCACGCACTGACCGAGCGGCTCTACCGCGCCTATTTCTGCGAGCACGGCTCGCTGTTCGATCATGCCGTGCTGACCGAGCTTGCGGTCGAAGCCGGACTCGAGCGCTCGGCCGTCGAAGCCGTGCTCCGCAGCGACGCGTATCGCGACGAAGTCGAAGCCGACATCGCGCGCGCCGCACGAATCGGCGGGCGCGGCGTGCCGCTGTTCGTGTTCGGCGGCCGCTACGCGGTGTCAGGCGCGCAGCCGGCCGACGCGTTCGCGCGGGCGCTCGATCAGGCGTGGCGCGACGGCATCGTCGAACCCGCCGGCGACGACGCGGCCGCCTGCGGCCCCGACGGCTGCGAACTGCCGGCTCGATCGTAACGGCTCATCCCGCAGCACGCGCGCCACTACGCGACGCTCCTGCCACAAACCGGCAGGAAGCCCGCGCCGCCGGCATCTACAATGCATCCTTTCAAATAACTATCGGAAGGCTGCAGGCCCATGACCCACGGGATTCACGGCGAGAAGCGCTGGTACGCGCTGATCGTGCTCTGTCTCGGCGTGCTGATGATCGTGCTCGACAGCACGATCGTAAACGTTGCGCTGCCGTCGATCAGCACCGATCTCCACTTCACCGAAACGGCCCTCGTATGGGTCGTCAACGCATACCTGCTGACGTTCGGCGGCTGCCTGCTGCTCGGCGGCCGGCTCGGCGACCTGTACGGCCAGCGGCGCATGTTCCTCGCGGGCCTCGTCGTGTTCACGCTCGCGTCGCTCGCGTGCGGCCTCGCGCAATCGCAGGCGATGCTGATCGCCGCGCGCGCGGTGCAGGGGTTCGGCGGCGCGGTCGTGTCGGCCGTCTCGCTGTCGCTGATCATGAACCTCTTCACGGAACCCGGCGAACGCGCACGCGCGATGGGCGTCTACGGCTTCGTGTGTGCGGGCGGCGGCAGCATCGGCGTCCTGCTCGGCGGGCTGCTGACGAGCTCGCTGTCGTGGCACTGGATCTTCCTCGTCAACCTGCCGATCGGCGTCGCCGTCTACGCGATGTGCGTCGCGCTGCTGCCGCGCACGCGTGCGCCGGCGGGCACCGCACGGCTCGACGTCGCCGGCGCGATCACCGTGACCGCGTCGCTGATGCTGGCCGTCTACGGCATCGTCGGCGGCAACGAGGCCGGCTGGCTGTCGACGCAAACCGTCGCGCTGATCGGCGCGGCCGTCGTGCTGCTCGTGCTGTTCATCGCGATCGAGTCGCGCGCCGCGCATCCGTTGATGCCGCTCACGCTGTTCGCCGCACGCAACGTCGCGCTCGCGAACGCGATTGCCGTGCTGTGGGCAGCCGCGATGTTCGCGTGGTTCTTCCTGTCGGCGCTGTACATGCAGCGCGTGCTCGGCTACGGGCCGCTGCAGGTCGGCCTCGCGTTCCTGCCGGCGAACCTGATCATGGCCGCGTTCTCGCTCGGGCTGTCGGCGCGCATCGTGATGCGCTTCGGGATCCGCGGCCCGATCGCCGCCGGCCTGCTGATCGCGGCGTGCGGCCTCGCGCTGTTCTCGCGCGCGCCGGTCGACGGCGCTTTCGTGTGGCACGTGCTGCCCGGCATGACGCTGCTCGGCATCGGCGCGGGCGTCGCGTTCAATCCGGTGCTGCTCGCCGCGATGAACGACGTCGACCCGGCCGATTCCGGGCTCGCGTCGGGCATCGTCAACACCGCGTTCATGATGGGCGGCGCGCTCGGGCTCGCGGTCCTCGCGAGTCTCGCCGGCGCCCGCACCGACGCGCTCGCGACGGCGCAAGCCGCGCCGCTCGACGCGCTGAACGCCGGCTACCACGCGGCATTCGCGTTCGGCGCGGCGTTTGCGACCGTGGCCGCGCTGATCGGTTTCGCGCTGCGGATCCGGCCGCAACGCTCGGTCGAAGGCGCAGGACCCGCGATGCACTGACCGTCGGCAGCCGGACGGGAACCGACCTCGAGTCAGGGCGTGCAGCATCGCGCCCTTTTTTGTGCGCACCGGACGCGCGGCGTACACGCCCGGTTCGCCCTGCCTTTCAGGCCGACGACGCCTCTCAGCCCCTGCTCAAACGCCCGTTTCACGCCCGCCGGCCGTCGCCGCGCGCCCCCTCGCGGCCGATTTTTAACCCAGTCGTACGTTGACGCGTCACTTTTGCGACAATGGCGGACTTTGATGCGCGCGCCCCGGCCGCGCGCCGCCGCCGAACGCCGCATAACCGCCTGCTTCCGATGTCGCTTCCCCATATCGATCTGCTGTACTCCCTGTCCGGCCTGTTCGTCGGCATCCTCGTCGGCCTGACGGGCGTCGGCGGCGGTTCGTTGATGACGCCGATTCTCGTGCTGCTGTTCGGCGTCCACCCCGCGACGGCGGTCGGCACCGACCTGCTGTACGCGGCCGCGACCAAGGCCACCGGTACGCTCGTCCACGGCCTGAAAGGCTCGATCGACTGGCGCATCACGGGCCGGCTCGCGGCCGGCAGCGTGCCGGCCGCGGCGCTCACGCTGTGGTGGCTGCACACGCACGGGATGAACACGCCGGGCACCGCACGGATGATCCAGCTCGTGCTCGGCGTTGCGCTGCTGCTCACGTCGCTCGCGTTGATCTTCCGCCCGCAGCTCACGGCATTCGCCGCACGCAACCCGCTCGCGCCGAGCCCCGCGCGCACGCTGTGGTCGACCGTGCTGACGGGCGCCGTGCTCGGCGTGCTCGTGTCGATGACGTCGGTCGGCGCCGGCGCAATCGGCGTGACCGTGCTCCTGCTGCTGTATCCGCTGCTCGCGACGACCCGCATCGTCGGTTCCGACATCGCGCATGCGGTGCCGCTCACGCTGGTCGCGGGCATGGGCCACTGGCTGCTCGGCTCGGTCGACTGGTCGATGCTGCTGTCGCTGCTGCTCGGTTCGCTGCCCGGCATCGTGCTCGGCAGCCTGCTGTCGGCGCGCGCGCCCGAGCGGCTGCTGCGCAACCTGCTCGCCGCGACGCTGGTCGCGGTCGGCGTGCGGCTCGTGCTGGCGTAAGCGGCGAGGCCGCCCTTTCCTCCGCGGTTACACCCTTTTCCCGTCCGGCGCATGACGCGCCGGCCCAGCGCTCGCTGCACAAGAAAAACAGCCCGACCGGCCTGCGCCGATCGGGCTGTCGTCCATCCGGGGCGGCGCGCGCCGCCCCACGCCGCTTACTGCCCCTGCTGCTGCAGTTTCTGCTGCTTCATCTGCTGCGTGCGCGCCTGCAGCTTCAGCACGCGCTGCAGCGCGGTGCGATTCGCGAGGATGCCGTCGTAGAAGTTGGCGAGATCGCCCTTCAACGCGGTCCGCGATGCGTCGTTCAGGTAGATCATGTGACCCGACGGGTAGTTCTTGATCGTCAGGTTCTGCGCCTTGAGCGTCGGATCGAGCGGCATCTGCGCGAGCGTCAGCTCCGTCTGGTGGAACGGCGTGACGGCGTCGAAATAGCCGTTCGCCGACAGCACCTTCAGGTCCGGGTTCACGCTCATCGTCGACGCCAGGTCGCCGGCCGTGTACAGCGTATTGCCGCCGCCCTTGTTCGCGCCGGTCGGGTCCGTGTGGCTGAAGTCCCAGTTGTTGAAGACCTGGTCGTTCAGGTCCACGAACGACGACGTCGACGTGTACTTGAGGTCGGTGTTGATGTAGCTGTTCCACAGCACCGTGTATGCGCCGCCGACGTTCGTGATCGACGGATCGTTGCTGCCCGAGTTCGGCAGGATGTACGGCGCGATGCCCTTGCCCGTGAAGTTCGCGCGACCGTCGTACTGGCCGATCTGCGTGCCCGGCACGAGCGTCAGGAAGAACGTGTACGGCGGGTTGTCGTCCGACGACGGCACGTTGCCGAGCGCGGCCGGGTTGCCGAAGGTCTGGATCAGCGACGTCGGGTCCGTGCCGATGTACGCGCCCATCTGCTGCGCGGTCTGCAGGTTCAGGTTCAGCCGCACGTTCACGAAGCCGCCGTCCTGCGGGTTCGGCTTCTGCGCGAGCGGCGCGAGCGTGTTGTCCGCGTAGTTGCGGGCCTGAACCATGTACGCGTCGAGATCGGTCGGCGTCGGGTTGAGCGTCGTCTTCTTCCAGTAGAACGCGTCGGCCGCGAGCGTCGGGAACGTGCCCGGCGCGGACAGCGCGTTCGCGTAGTCGAGGATCGACGACTGCAGCGTGATCCCGTTCAGGTCGATGCCGTCCTCGTGCAGCACCCACGACACGACCGCGCTGCGCGCGGTGCCGTACGACTCGCCGTACAGGAACTTCGGCGAATTCCAGCGCGAGTACTTGGTCAGGTAGCGCTGGATGAAGCGGTCGATCGAGCGCGCGTCCTGGTCGGTGCCCCAGAAGTCCTTGTTCTTCGCCGGCGCGATCGCCGTCGAGTAACCGGTGCCGACCGGGTTGATGAACACGAGGTCGGTGCGGTCGAGCAGGCTGTCCGGGTTGTCGAGCAGCTTGTACGGCGCGGGCGGGGTGAAGTTCGGGAACGACGACTGCAGGCGCTTCGGCCCGTACGAGCCGAGCAGCAGGTAGACCGACGACGAACCGGGGCCGCCGTTGTAGAAGAACGTGACCGGGCGCGGCTTCGACGGGTCCGGATTGTCCTGCGTGTACGCGACGTAGAACATCTTCGCGTTCGGCGCCGACGTGATCGGATCGATCGTCGTCAGGTGGCCCGTGGTGGCCGTGTACTTGATCGTCTTGCCGCCGATCGTCACCTGGCGGTGCACGACTGCCGCGCCTTCGGTCGAATCCGTGACCGCGTCGTTCGGCCCGGTGCCGTACACGTCGGTGTCGACGTACGGCTGGTCGGCCGCGGCGGCGGCCGTTGCGTCGGTGCTGGCCGACGTGCTGCCGCTGGACGTCGCGGCCGCGGTGGCGGCCGCCGCACTCGGGCTCGGCCCGTCGTCGCCGCCGCACCCCGTGACGAGCAGCGCCGCGGCCGCTGCCGCGGCGAGCGGTACGCTCAGGGTCGTTCCAAATAGCGCGAAACCGTCTTTCAAGGACTTGCGTGTCGTCATTATTGCCTCTCGAACAGAACGATAAATACCGCCGGCCGCAAAGGATCATTTGCGCCGGCGCTCCGCACCGGGAATGCATTCGTTATGCGACGCACTCCGAGTTTTTTACCGGATCGGCGAATACCGATCGGCACGATTTACCCCACCCACGTTTTTTGCAACCGCACAATGGAATCAATTCCATTGCGAACGGCAATTCAACGGTTTGCAGCAATACGAATGCATTTCGCGAATTCGCATGCGCACGAAATCGACGTCCAAAGGACGCCCTGCGAAGCCCGCCCGGCAACGCGCCTTCACTTCGAACAGACGAACGATCCCGGTCGGCGCGATACCGATTAATCGCGAAACGGCGATCAATCGCGACGCGAGCCGACTGAATAAAATCGAAAGGATCGATTAACTAAAAGGAAAGGAATATTCTCGTATCTGGAATTTATTAAATTAAGTGAAAATACCGGCGCATAATAGGTTCCGGATTTATGGCCGTAAAGTAATAATTTGTTACGGCGCTCGCCATTCGGATAAAAGGCAGTACGGGACCGATTCCAGGCGACGTAAAAAAAGCCGGACGGCTGTCCGGCTTCTTCGGAGGCGGCGCGACGGCCGCCGTCAGAGCGGCACGTCGATCGTGCCGACGCCGGCGGAGATCGCGTTCGCGCCCGGCGCGGCCGAGATCGGCGGCAGGTTCGCGCTCGTCAGCGCGGGTGCGGCGCCCGGCGTGCCGCCGCGCGGCACCGTGCGGATCACCTGCGACGGCGGCAGCGGCGCGCCGTTCTTCAGGTGCTTCCACATCAGGTTCAGCGCCTGCACGTTGTAGTAGTGAACCGGCACGAAGCGCGTGTCGAAGCCCGGAACCGACAGGAATGCGTCGAAGTGCTGGCCGTTCGTCACTTCGTAGAACACCAGCTGGCTGCGCCCGGCTTCGCTGATGCCGTTCTGCGCGACGTACGCGCGCGACGCGTGGTTCACGGGAACGAGCGCGTCGCTGCGGCCCTGCACGATGATCGCCGGCTTGCCGTGCAGGTTCGCGTTCACGCGCACCGCGTCGACGTTCGCGGGCATGCCGAGCATCCCGTTCGTCCACAGCTGGCGCAGGCACAGCGCGCCCGCGAAGCTCGCGTCGGGCGTCGCGAGCCGGTGGTCGACGCCCGCGCCGTTGTTGAACACGAGATTGATGCCGGCCGTCGGCGGTACGCCGTTGCCGGCGCCGAACACGGCCGGCATCGGCGACGCGGCGGGCGCCGCGACCGCGCCGGTCGCCGGGTTCGTCGTCGCGAAGCTGAAGTTGCACAGGTTGTCGGTCACGCGCGAGCGCGTGTACGCGTTCGCATAGGTGACCGCGATCGCGGGAATCGCCTGCGAATCCCACATCGACGCCTGCAGCAGGTCGGAATCTGCCAGATAGCCGGCCGCATGGAGCTGCGCGAGCGCGTCGGCCGCCTGGCTCTGCGTGTCGGCGCCCGCCACCAGCCCGGCCGCGGCGAGCGTCGCGCAGCGCTGCGCGCGGATCGACTGCGTGGTCGCGGCCGGCAGCGCGCTCAGGTACGGCGCGCCGGCCAGCGACGCCGATGCGGCCGCGCACGGTTCCAGCAGGTTCGCGAGCGTCGCGTAATCGGCCAGCGGCCGGCCGAACGACGGCACCGGCTGGCCGCCCGCGCGAACGACCGCATTCGGCGCCATCCGCACGTTGATCTGCGGCTCGCCGACCACGACCGCGGTAATCCAGCCGCGGTCGTCCTGCTCGGCCGCCGCGAGCGAGGCGCCGCCGCCGTTGCTGACCGACGCGGCGATCGTCGTGATGTCGCCCGCGCGATAGCGCACGCCGTGACGCGCGCCGTCGATCAGCGGTCCGAACTGCTCGTTGAGCGCCCAGTACGCGAACTCGACCGACTGCAGCGTCACGCGCCCCCAGTCCTGCTCGGGATTCTGCTGCGAATGCGCGTGCTTGAACGCATAGCGGTTCGGGAAGCGGCTGTTGAACGCGGCGAGATCGCCGCTCGTCACGTTCGCGGTGAACAGGCTCGCGGTGCCGGCCAGCACCGCGTTGGCGAGCGTGCCGTCGATCAGCGTGACGGTGTCGGAACCGAGCTCGTGCGCGCCGTTGCCGCCGCCCTTGTCGTTGTAGGCCACCGCGCAGCCGCGCTTGAGCGCCCACTCGCCGGCCGCGGAAATCGCGCCGTACACGCCGCGCGAGCCGGACGACGTCGCGGTGACGATGCACGGCCGCGCGGGATCGAAGCTCGCGGGCACCTGCACGAGCAGCGTCACGTTCTTCGCGCCGCTGCCGTCGTCGGCATACGCGAGATATTCGGTGCCGGGGATCTTGCCTTCGCCGAGCGTATCGTTGCCGTCGAGGTCGACGTTCGGCCCCCAGAAGCGGCCGTAGCCGCCGTTCGCGCTCATGTCGACGAGCGCGCGGTAGTTCGACCAGATGGCGAGGCGACGCAATTCGGCGCTCGTCGGCCGCGACGGGTTCGCGAAGCCGGGCGCACTCGCCGCGGCGAGGCCCGTCTTGCCGAGGCCGGCCGTCAGCAGGTCGTCGCTCGCGCCGTCGTAGGCCGTCGTGCGCACGCTGCCGGACACGAAGCCGGGCAACCGGTTGCGCTCGGCCGACTCGTCGCCGTTGCAGGCGCCGAGCATCGCGACCGCGGCCAGCGCCGCCCCACACACCACCCGCCTGCCCCACCCGAGCTTCGTCATCGCCGCCCCCTCGATATCGTTATCGGTCCGCCGCCGCGCCGCGCACGGCGTTCGGTGTCTGAAGCGCAAACGGGCCCCGGCATGCCGGGGCCCGCCTGGAAACGGGCGCACGCGGCGCTCGCGCGCCGCCGCCCGGCGTTACTGCTGCTGAACCGTCAGCTTGTTCGTGACCGACGTCACGCCCTTCACGCTCTTGGCTGCCGCTTCCGCCTTGTCGATCTGTGCCTGGTCGGGCACCGTGCCCTCCAGCGAGATCGCGCCGCCCTTCGAACGCACGACGAGGTTCGCCACGTCGATGCCGCCTGCCTTCGTAATGGCCTTGCGCACCGCGTAGCCGAGCTTGCGGTTCGCCTTCTTCGCGGTTTTCGCGGCGGCCTTCGGCGCGCTCGCCGCGGCCGACGGCGCTTCCGTTGCCGCTGCATCGCTCGACTGCGCATACACGCTGCCCGACAGACAGGCCGCCACGGCGGCGACACCCAACGCTCTCAACACGATCGACTTCATGCTATCTCCTTATCACTCCGGAACGGCCGTGCACAGTACGGCCGGATACCCCCAAAAACAGCCGGCCCGCGCGCGAACGGGCGGGACAGCCGGTGTTTTCCACGGCGATACGAGAGAGGCGTCACGGGCCGGCGGCCGGCGCACGCGAAAGCGGGCCGGCCGGGCCGGACAGCCGCCGGCCGGACGCGCCCGGTCTGATGACGTGCCGGGTCGCGCGCGATTCGGGCGCGGCTGCGTCGCACAATGTAATCCAGCGCCCGCGGAAGCGCAAAGCTTTTGACGCGACGGCGCGCGCCGCTGTCGCCGCGCCGCCGTGCAATCCCGCCGCGACTCGCGCATGCACGGCGAAACCGGGTACCATCGCCGCGAGCATCCGTGTCATCCGGTGACGACCGTCACCGATGCGTCACGCCAGCGTCATCCGCCGATCCCATGAAGCCAGCCCGCCCTCGCCCGCCGCGCCGTATCCTCGCCCGCTTCGTCGCCGTCTCGTGGCGCGACCTCGCGCTGTCGATCGGCCCGACCGTGCTGCTCGCCGGCGCGGCCGTCTGGCTCGCGGTCAAGCTGATCCAGCCGGCGCCGCCGTCCACGCTCGTGATTTCGTCCGGGCCGCCCGGCAGCACCTACTGGAACGCCGCCCAGAAATACAAGACGATCCTCGCGAAAAACGGCGTCACGCTCGACGTTCAATCGTCCGAAGGTTCCGCGCAGAACCTCGCGCGGCTGTCGAACCCGAACGCGCCGGTCGACGTCGGCTTCGTGCAGAGCGGCATCGGCCCGAAGGAGCGCGACGAGCATCTCGTGTCGCTCGGCAGCATCGGCTACGTGCCGCTCGCGATCATGTACCGCGGCCCGGTCGTCGGGCGCCTGTCCGACTTCAAGGGCAAGCGGCTCGCGCTCGGCGCGCAAGGCAGCGGCGCGCGCGAACTGAGCCTCGCGCTGCTGAAGATGAACGGCATCGTGCCGGGCGGCCCGACCGAGCTCCTGCCGACGGCCGGCGAGGACGCCGCGACCGCGCTGCTCGACGGCAAGATCGACGCCGCGTTCCTGTCGGGCGACTCGACGCAGATCCCGGTGATGGCGAAGCTGTTCCGCGCGCCGGGCGTGCACGTCTACTCGTTCACGCAGGCCGACGCGTATGCGCGGCGCTTTCCGTACCTGACCGCGATCACGCTGCCGATGGGCGTCTACGATCTCGGCCGCAACCTGCCGCCCGCCGACATCCACACGGTCGCGCCGACGATCGAACTCGTCGCGCGCGACTCGCTGCACCCCGCGCTGTCCGACCTGCTGATCGAGGCGGCGCGCGAAGTGCACGGTCACGCGACGATCCTGCAGCACGCAGGCGAATTCCCGTCGTCCGTCACGCGCGGCTTCCCGCTGTCCGACGATGCCGCCCGCTACTACAAGTCGGGCAAGACCTTCCTGTACCGACGGCTGCCGTTCTGGGTCGCGAGCCTCGTCGACCGGCTGCTGGTGGTGGTCGTGCCGCTGATCGTCGTGCTGATTCCCGGGTTGCGGCTCGTGCCGTCGCTGTACGGCTGGCGCGTGCGCTCGCGCATCTACCGCTGGTACGGCGCGCTGATCGCGCTCGAGCGCAGCGCGCTCGGCGAACATACGGCCGAGGAGCGCGTCAAGCTGCTCGACGAGCTCGACGACATCGAGGAAGCGGTGAACCGGATGAAGATGCCGCTCGCGTACGCGGGGCAGTTCTACGTGCTGCGCGAGCACATCGGCTTCGTGCGCGAACGGCTCACCGCGCACGACCAGGATGCGCCGGCGGCCCCGCCCGGCGCCGGCAATCCGCCGGCACGCACGGAAACCGACCCGCCGCCGGCCGGCGACGCCCCCCGGGCGACTCCCGGTTCCGCGTAAGCGAACGATCCGCGATCATTGCTGCATGCGCGCGCCGCCGCGTAACATGGAGGCCGCCGCCAGGCGCCGCACGCCCCACCTTCTGGAGAACGACATGACAACCGGCCTCGACACCGCCCAACCCGCCTGGTTCTTCGACTTCGTGTCGCCGTTCTCGTATCTGCTGCTCGAACAGCACGACAAATGGCCGGACGTGCCGTTCAACCCGGTCGCCGTCTCGCTGCCCGACCTGCAGCGCCACTGGGGCCAACGCCCGAGCGCCGACGTGCCGGCCAAACGCGTGTTCACGTACCGGCATGCGCTGTTTCGCGCGGAACAGCTCGGCATCCGCTTCAAGATGCCGCCCGCGCATCCGTTCGATTCCGACAAGGTCCTGCGCCTCGCGATCGCGCTGCGCGCCGATATCGTGACGGTGCTGGAAATGTTTCGCTTCATCTGGCGCGAAGGGAACGATCCGTCGACGCCGGAAGGCTTCGCGGCGCTGTGCGAACGCGTCGGCGTCGGCCACGGCGACGAGCTGATCGAATTCGAGGAAACTGCTGCACAACTGACCCGCAACACGGCCGACGCGATCTCGCTCGGCGTGTTCGGCGTGCCCACCTTCTGGATGAACAAGCAGCTGTTCTGGGGCGAGGACGCGCTGCCGATGGTGCTGTACTGCGCGCGCACGCCGAACTGGCTCGAATCGCGCGAGGTCAAGCGGATCAGCACGCTGCCGAAGGGCCGCGCGTGATGGCCGGTATCACGCACGGCAACGCGCGGCTGCGGTAAGGTTACGCGTCACCGGAATCACCCCCAATCGATGGAAGACGACGACCGTACCGCCTCGCTCGACATCTGGCTCGTGCGCGTGTTGCGCACGCTGCTGCTCGAGCGCAGCGTCACGCAGGCCGCGCTGCGGCTGAACCAGACCCAGCCCGCGATCAGCACCGCGCTGCGCAAGCTGCGCGAGACGCTGAACGACCCGATCCTCGTGCGCGGCAAATCCGGCATGGTGCCGACCGAATACGGCGCGTCGCTGCTCGACGCCGCATCGCGCGCGCTGCGCGAGGTCGATTTCATCGCGACGCCGCACGGCGACTTCGATCCGTCGTCCGCGCGGCGCACGTTCCGCGTCGCCGCGCCCGACTACCTGAACGATTTCTTCATGCCGACGCTGATCGAGCGCTTTCGCGACGCGGCGCCGCATGCC
The DNA here is from genome assembly GCF_001534535.1 of Burkholderia sp. MSMB1459WGS. Classification (NCBI taxonomy): domain Bacteria; kingdom Pseudomonadati; phylum Pseudomonadota; class Betaproteobacteria; order Burkholderiales; family Burkholderiaceae; genus Burkholderia; species Burkholderia sp. MSMB1459WGS. The sequence goes on along the minus strand of NZ_LPMU01000006.1, from coordinate 46,824 downwards.
CATCTGGAGATCGATTCGCTGAATCCCGCGCTCGACCACGCGGGTGCGCTCGAATCGGGCGCGCTCGATCTCGTGATCGGCAACTGGCCGAAGCCCGACCCGCAGTTCGCGCGCCAGGATCTGTTCTCCGACACGATCGTGTGCCTGATGCGCGACGCGCATCCGCTCGCCCGCGTGCCGCTCACGCGCGACGCTTATGCGTCGGCCGCGCACGTCGCGCCCACCCCGTACACCGGCGACAAGCGCAACGCGATCGAGATCGGCCTGGCGCGCGCACGCCTCACGCGACGCATCGTGACGACGCTGCCGTACTTCGGGATCGTGCCGCAGGTGCTGCTGCAGTCGGACCTGATCTTCACGACGACGCGCCGCTTCGCGACGCACTATGCGCAACTGCTGCCGCTCGTCGTCGTCGCGCCGCCCGTGCCGTTCCCGCGTATCAAGAGCTACCTGCTCACGCATCCGCAGCCCGATCGGCCGACCGACATCGCGTGGCTGTGCGCGCTGATGCAGAGCGTATCCGACGAGCTGACGGTCGCCCGCACGCGCAAGCGCTGACGCGCGGCCGGCGCGCCGCGCGACCGTTCGACAGCGCGGCCGCTCAGGCCGTGCAGAAGGTTTCCTGCAGATGGGTCCAGCGCACGACGCCCGCCGCGTCGCGCGCGAACACGGCGGTCGCACGGCGCGCGGGCAACTCGCCCGCCGCCGCGTGCTGCGCTTCGAGATAGGCAATCACCGCATGCGATGCGTCGGCCGCGAGCACGCGGATCTCCGACAGCGTGATGCGCAGCCCCGGCTTCGCGCCGGCCAGCTTCGCGAACAGCGCGCGCGTGCCGTCACGGTCGACCACGCGGCCGTCGGTCAGAGTCATCGTGAAATCGGCGGCAAACGCCGCGAGCAGCGCATCGAGCGCCGCCGGCGCGGTATCGACGCCGGACAGCCAGCGCTCGATGGCGACGAGGCTCGCATCGAGCGCGTCGAGATAGACGGAGTGATCGGACATGGGTGTGCACGGTGAGGTGAAGCACGGCCCGCTGCCGCGCGTCGTCGTGCAGTGTATGCAAAAACGCGCGGCCGTGCGCCGGCCGCGCGACATCGGCGTTTTACCGCGCGCAGGACACGTCTTCGCGTGCGCGCCCGGCCACCGCCGCCTTCGCATCGGCCACCCGCATGCCCGAGCGTGCCTGCAGCAGCTCCGCGCAGACGGCCACCGCGATCGCGCCCGGCGCCTTGTCGACGATGCCGGCGACACCGATCGGACACACCATCTCGACGAGCCGCGCCGGGTCGACGCCGCGCGCAACGAGCCGGCGCTCGAACTTCACGCGCTTGGTGCGCGAGCCGATCATCCCGAAGTACGCGTAGTCGCGCCGCCGCATGATCTGCGCGGCGAGCGAGAAGTCGAGCGCGTGGTTGTGCGTCATCACGAGGAAGTACGCACCGGGCGGCGCCGCGTCGACGACGGCCTCCGGCGTGTCGGTCGGCTCCGGCTGCACGTTCGGCGGACATTCGTCCGGGAACAGCTCGTCGCGCGTGTCGACCCACTGCACGACGCACGGCAGCGCGCCGAGCAGCGTGACGAGCGCGTGGCCGACGTGCCCGGCGCCGAACAGCACGATGTGCATCGGCGCCGGCGCGCCGGTCGCGCGGTTGCGCTGGCCGGTGCCTTGCGCGAACGCCGGGGTCGACGCGGCGCGCGACGGCTGGGCCGGCCCGTTCATGCCAGCCACCGCCGGGCCGTGCCGCCGTGAGCGGGCAACGTACGAAGCGCGCGCAAAGAGCGTTTCATGTCAGCCTGCCTGGCCCGCGCGGGCCGCACGCACCGCGCCGATCGCGTGCAGGATCGACTCGCCGGTGGCCGGCGCGTCGAGCGGCGGATTCACCTGGTAATCGCCGACTGCCGCGATCGCGTCGCGCACCGCGAAGAACACCGAGAACGGCAGCAGCAGCGGCGGCTCGCCGACGGCCTTCGAGCGGTGGATGCTGTCCTCGACGTTGCGGTTCTGGAACAGCCGCACGTTGAACTCGGGCGGCGTGTCGTTCACCGTCGGGATCTTGTACGTGGACGGCGCATGCGTCATCAGCTTGCCGCCCTGGTTCCACCACAGCTCCTCGGTCGTCAGCCACCCCATCCCCTGGATGAACGCGCCTTCGACCTGGCCGATGTCGAGCGCCGGGTTCAGCGACGCGCCCACGTCGTGCAGCGCATCGACGCGCAGCGTGCGCATCTCGCCCGTCAGCGTGTCGATCACGACTTCCGACACGGCCGCGCCGTACGAGTAGTAGTAGAACGGGCGGCCCTGCAGTTTCGACTGATCCCAGTGCAGCTTCGGCGTCGCGTAGAAGCCGTCGGACCACAGCTGCACGCGCGCGAGGTAGGCCTTCGCGATCACTTCGCCGAACGGCACGCTCGCGCCGCCGATCCACACGAAGTCGTTGCCGAACTTCACGTCGGCCGCATCGACCGTGCCGTCGCCGAACTGCTTCGCCGCGAACGCCGCGAGCCGCTCGCGCAACTGGCGCGCCGCATCCTGCGCGGCCTTGCCGTTCAGGTCCGAGCCCGTCGACGCGGCGGTCGCGGACGTGTTCGCGACCTTGCTCGTATCGGTCGCCGTCACGCGGATCCGGCCGAAGCGGATGCCGAGCTCGTGCGCGACCACCTGCGCGACCTTCGTGTTGAGCCCCTGCCCCATTTCCGTGCCGCCGTGGTTCACGAGCACCGAGCCGTCGGTGTAGATGTGCACCAGCGCGCCGGCCTGGTTGAAGTGCGTGACGTTGAACGCGATGCCGAACTTCACCGGCGTGAGCGCGATGCCCTTCTTCAGCACCGGGTTGCGCGCGTTGAACGCGCGCACGCCCGCGCGCCGCGCACGGTAGTCGCTCGTCGTCTCGAGTTCGCCGAGCAGCTCGTGCAGGACGTTGTCCTCGACCGTCTGCCCGTAAGGCGTCACGTTGCGTTCGGTCTTGCCGTACAGGTTCGCGTAGCGCACGTCGAGCGGATCGCGGCCGAGCGAGCGCGCGATGTCGTCGAGGATGTATTCGATCGCGAACGCGCCCTGCGGGCCGCCGAAGCCGCGGAACGCGGTGTTCGACTGCGTGTTGGTCTTGCCGCAGTAGCCGGCGATGTCGACGTCGCCAAGCCAGTACGCGTTGTCGAAGTGGCACACCGCGCGCGTCATCACCGGGCCCGACAGGTCGGCCGAGAAGCCGCAGCGCGACGTCATGTCGAGCGCGACGCCGTCGATGCGGCCGTCGTCGTCGTAGCCGACGTCGAAGCGGTAATGGAAATCGTGCCGCTTGCCGGTGATCATCATGTCGTCGTCGCGGTCCGGACGCAGCTTCACCGGGCACAGCAGCTTCCACGCGGCAAGCGCCGCGCAGCACGCGAACAGGCCCGACTGCGATTCCTTGCCGCCGAACCCGCCGCCCATCCGGCGGCATTCGACCAGCACGTTGTGCGACGCGACGCCGAGCACGTGCGCGACGAGGTGCTGCATCTCGCTCGGGTGCTGCGTCGAGCAGTACACGTGCATCCCGTCATCGTCCTTCGGCACCGCGTACGCGATCTGCCCTTCCAGGTAGAACTGCTCCTGCCCGCCGAGCAGCATCTCGCCCGACTCGCGGTGCGGCGCGGCGGCGAGCCGCGCGGCTGCGTCGCCGCGCGCGAGCTTCAGCGGCGGGATCACGTAGGTTTCGGCCTTGCGCGCTTCCTGCGCGGTCAGGATCGCGGGCAGCTCCTCGTAGTCGACCTGCGCGCGGCGCGCGGCGAGCCGCGCGGTTTCGTGCGACGTCGCGACGACGATGAACATCGGCTGGCCGACGAACTGCACGACGCCCTTCGCGAGCACCGGATCGTCGTGGATGATCGGCCCGCAATCGTTGACGCCCGGGATGTCGTCGGCCGTGAACACGGCGACCACGCCCGGCGTCGCGCGCACCGCGTCGAAGTTCATCGACACGATCCTCGCGTGCGGCTTCGCCGACAACCCGAGCGCCGCGTGCAGCGTGCCCGCGACGAGCGGGATGTCGTCGGTGTAGGTGGCGCGCCCGCTCACGTGCAGGTGGGCGGACTCGTGCGCGCGCGACACGTGCACTTGCGCGGCGTCGGCCTGCGGGTCGACGGTGCTGAGGAACGGTTCTGCTTGCTGGTTCATGTTCGGTGTTCTCCGTCTTCAGACGCGCGCCGCGTCGTTGGCAACTTCGGCGGCTACTTCGCGCACGTTCAGCGCCTGCGGCGGCAGCGGGTCGTGCGGACGCGTCTCCAGCCAGAACCGGAACATCAGGTTCTTCGCGGTATCGAGGCGATACGTGCTCGTCGCGCGCATGTCGGACAGCGGCTGGTAGTCGCGCTCGAGCGCCTGCATCGCGGCCTGCGCGGTGGCTTCGTGCCACTGTGCGCCGTCGAGCACGGCTTCCGTATGCGTGGCGCGCTTCGGCGTCGCCGCCATCCCGCCGAACGCGACGCGCGGCTCGCGGATCGTGTCGCCGTCCGCGATGAACGCGAACGCCGCGCACACGGCCGAGATGTCGGAGTCGAACCGCTTCGACAGCTTGTAGGTGCGGAACTGCAGCTTCGCGCGCGCGCCGATGCGAGTCGGCACCTTCAGGCCGACGACGAATTCATGCGGCGCCATGTCCTTTTGCTGATAGCCCGTGTAGAGCGCTTCGAGCGGCAGCTCGCGCACCGTGTCGCGGCCGCGCAGTACGACCCGCGCGCCGAGCGCGATCAGGCCCGGCATCGAATCGCCGATCGGCGAGCCGTTCGCGACGTTGCCGCCGATCGTGCCCGCGTTGCGGATCGGCAGCGACGCGAAGCGCTTCCACATCTCGGTCAGCTCCGGGTAGGTGCGGGCGAGTGCCGCATAGGCCTTCTCGACCGTCACGCCCGCGCCGATCTCGATCCAGTCGTCGCCGTCCACGACCTGCTGCAGTTCGGCGATCTGGCCGACGTAGATCAGATCGTCGAGGCGGCGCATCTGCTTGGTGACCCACAGGCCGATGTCGGTGCTGCCCGCGAGGATGCGCGCGTCGGGACGCTCGGCCTTCAGCGCGGCCAGCGCGTCGAGCGTGCGCGGCGCGGCAAAGCGCGCGCCGTTGGCCGTCGTGTAGTCGAACGTGTCGTCGCGCTTGAGCGATGCGAGCGTGCGGGCAAGCGCCGCCGTGTCGACCACCGCCGACGGCGCCGGCGAGGCTTCGCCGGCCGCATCGAACATCCGCACCGCCGCATCGACGATCGGGCGATAACCGGTGCAGCGGCACAGGTTGCCCGTCAGCGCATCGGCGATCTCGGTGCGCGTCGGCACGTCCTTCGCCTTCGCGCACGCATTGCCGCAGCCTTCGTGGCCGTGCTTCTCGTACAGCGCCCACATCGACATCACGAAGCCGGGCGTGCAGAACCCGCATTGCGAACCGTGGCAATCGACCATCGCCTGCTGCACCGGATGCAATGCGCCGTCCGGCCGGCGCAGGTCCTCGACCGTCAGGAGCGCCTTGCCGTCGAGCGTCGGCAAGAACTGGATGCACGCGTTGACGGCCTTGAACTCGACCGCGCCGGCGTCGGTCAGTTCGCCGACGACGACCGTGCACGCGCCGCAGTCGCCTTCCGCGCAGCCTTCCTTGGTGCCGGTGCAATGCGCGTCCTCGCGCAGGTATTGCAGCACGGTGCGGGTCACGTCCGCGCCGCTCACTTCGCGGATCGCGTGACGATGGTAGAAGCGAATCGGCTCACTCATGTCTCGGTGTTTCTTCAAATTGGGGGCAAGGCGGCCTGCGCGGAGCGCTCGACCGACGTTTTTCCGACAGTTTGAACGCTATCACCGTCAAATTCCGCAACCCATAGTCCATCGCGCATGCGGCTCATATAACTGCCGCGATATGCGCGCCCGGCCGCCCGCGCCTTTTGCCGCACCGTGCGCTCTGCCGTTCCCGGCGCCCGCGACCGCCGGTCGTCTTCGCGAACGGCGGCCCGGTTAACTAAACGGTACCTGCGTGAAAACCGGTTCCATGGGAAAATCCCGATTCCCTTCTCCGCCGTTTTCCGTTCGATTCGTCATTCGTTCCGACCCCATGTCAACCGATTCCGCCACACCGCCGCACAGCGGGTTCGCGGTCACGCTGCAAATCGTGTCCGTCGTCTGCTTCACGTTCATCTGCTACCTGACCATCGGCCTGCCGCTCGCGGTGCTGCCGGGCTTCGTCCACGACGACCTCGGCTTTTCCGCGATCGTCGCGGGCGGCGCGATCAGCGTCCAGTATTTCGCGACGCTCGCGTCGCGGCCGCTCGCCGGGCGCCTCGCCGATACGCTGGGGCCGAAGCAGACGGTGCTGCGCGGGCTGGTCGGCTGCGGCGTGTCGGGCGTGCTGCTGCTCGTCGCGCTGCTGCTCGCACACTGGCCGGTCGCGAGCCTCGTGCTGCTGATCGCGAGCCGGCTCGTGCTCGGCGTCGGCGAAAGCCTGTGCGGCACCGGCGCGATCCTGTGGGGCATCGGCCGGGTCGGCGTCGCGCACAACGCGAAGGTGATCTCGTGGAACGGCATCGCGACCTACGGCGCGCTCGCGCTCGGCGCGCCGGTCGGCGTCGCGATCGCCCATACGCTGAATCCGGCGCTGATCGGCGTGATCGTGATCGCGCTGGCCGCGCTCGGCTTCTACCTCGCCCGCCTGATCGCTGCCGTGCCGCTCGTGCACGGCGAACGGATGTCGTATGCGAGCGTGTTCACGCGCGTGCTGCCGCACGGCCTCGGCCTCGCGCTCGGCTCGGCCGGCTTCGGCTCGATCGCGACGTTCGTCACGCTGTACTACGCGGCGCGCCACTGGCCGAACGCCGCGCTGTCGCTGACCGTGTTCGGCACGCTGTTCATCGGCGCGCGCCTGCTGTTCGCGAACACGATCAAGACCCACGGCGGCTTCCGCGTCGCGATCGTGTCGTTCGCGTTCGAATGCGCGGGCCTCGTGCTGCTGTGGCTCGCGCCGGTGCCGCACGTCGCGCTCGTCGGCGCGGCACTGACGGGCTTCGGCTTCGCGCTGATCTTCCCGGCGCTCGGCGTCGAGGCCGTCGCACTCGTGCCGCCCGCGAGCCGCGGCGCGGCGCTGTCCGCGTATTCGGTGTTCCTCGACCTGTCGCTCGGCATCACCGGCCCGCTCGCCGGCTATGTCGCGGGCGCGTTCGGCTATCCGCAGGTGTTCCTGTTCGCGGCGGTGGCCGCCGCCGCGGGCGTCACGCTCTCGATGGTGCTGTATCAGCGGCAGGCCCGTGTGGCGGGAAGCGGCGCGGCGGCTTGATCACGTCGCTCGCCCCACGGCGGCCAGTTGCGAAAGTCGCGGCGCCGTCGCGTCAAAAAGAAAACGCCTGCATCGCGCAGGCGTTTTCTTATATGGCGGCCGTTGCGATGGCCGGCGCGGTCACGCCGTCCGCAGAAACAACCGGCGCGTGAGATCGAACGCGACGAGATTGCCGGCCACCACGAGCAGCAGCCCGATCACCGCGAGCGGCGACCATTGGTAGCCCTCGAACACCGTCGACACGGCCAGCGCGACGATCGGGAACAGCACCGTGCAGTACGCGGCGCGCTCCGGCCCGATCCGGCCGACGAGCGTCAGGTAGGCGGTGAAGCCGATCACCGAGCCCGGCACGGCCAGGTACACGAGCGCGCCGAGATAGCGCGGGCTCATGTCGAGCGTGAACGGCATTCCGGCCACCGCGCTGCCGACGGTCAGGATCGCCGCGCCGATCAGCATCGCCCAGCCGTTGGTCGCGAGCGGATGCAGCCCCATCGACTGCATCCGGCTCGACAGCAGGTTGCCCGCCGAGAAACACATCGTGCCGGCGAACGCGATCGCGAGCCCGATCCACGTCGCGTGATCGTCGAGATGGCCGGCCATCTGCTGCCAGAACAGGCATGCGATGCCGGTCAGACCGAGCAGCGCGCCCGCGATCGCCGACGGCCGCAGCGGGCGGCCCATGAACAGCCGGCCGTTGATCGAGTTCAGCAGCGGCGCAGTCGAGAAGATCACCGCGACGAGCCCGCTCGGCACGACCTGCTCCGCATAGTAGAAGCACAGGAAATTCAGGCAGAACAGCGCGAAGCCCTGCGCGGCGAGAAAGCGCCACGCTTCGCGCGGCGGGCGCACCGGTCGGCGCATCACGCGCAGCAGGGCGAACAGCACGGCGGCCGCGAGCCAGAAGCGCCACGCGATCGACACGGGCGGCGGCACCGAGCCGAGTTGCCACTTGATCGCGATCCAGGTAGTGCCCCAGATCAGCACGGTGACGAAATAAAGCGACAGGTTCATGGCGACAATCCGGGAAATCGGGTGAATCGGGATCCCGACTATGCCGCCGCACCGCGCGTGCCGATTGTCCGGAATTGCGGTCTTTTTCGGGACGCCGCACACGCGGTCGCGCGGCCGCTTATACTCGGCGCATCATGAGTCCCTCCCTCTGCGCCCCGCCCGTCGACCGCGCCGCCGCCCTGGCCGGCGGCGATCTGCCGTTCGGCCTGCAGTCGGTCTGCCGCACGCTCGCCGACGCGAACGCGACGCTCGAGCGCTTCGCGTGGCTCGGCGACCATCTCGCGATCGCCGAATGGACGCGGATCACCGACGAAAGCGAGACGATCTACGAGCAGCCCGGTCACCACACGCTGTCGTGCTACCTCGACGGCGGCTACCGGACCGAGCGCCAGCGCGTGCCGCGCTACGGCGCGCCGAGCCTGCTGTGCGCATTGCCGGGCGACCATGAATCGCGCTGGTGGGTGCGCGGCGAAATGCATTTCATCCACCTGTATTTCCTGCCCGAACACTTCACGCAGCGCGCGATCCGCGAGCTCGACCGCGAACCGCGCGAACTGAAGCTGGCCGATCGCACCTATTTCGAGGATGCGCGCGTCGCCGCGCTGCTGCGCTCGCTCGCGCTCGACGGCTGGGACGATGCCGACGACCGGCTGCGCGCGAACGAAACCGCGCATGACGTGCTGAGCCTGCTGCTGCGCGGCCAGAGCACGACGCGCACCGACACGTCGTACCGCGGCGGGCTCGCGCCGGCCGTGCGCCGCCGCGTGCGCGACTACATCGACACGTACCTGACGCAGCCGCTGACGCTCGGCGAACTCGCCGAGGTCGCCGCGCTGTCCGAATACCATTTCTCGCGGATGTTCCGGCTGTCGTTCGGCCGTGCGCCGCACGCATGGGTGGCCGAGCAACGGCTCGCTCGGGCCCGCGAGCTGCTGCGCACGACGGCGCTGCCGCTCGCGCAGATCGCGGCCGACTGCGGCTACGCGAACGCCGGCCACTTCAGCCATCGCTTTCGCGACGCGCACGGCACGACGCCGAATACGTACCGGCGCGCGATGCAGGGCCGCTGAGCGCGGCCCCGTGGCGCTGTTCCGCGCTTACGCGCCGCGCCGCGACAGTTCCTGTTCGAGCGCGGCGACGCCGGCCGGCAGGTCGACCGGCACCTTCAGGTCGACCATCGTGCGGCCGAACGCATGCAGCGTGCGGAACAGGTTGTGTTCGCGGCACTGCTCGCCCATCTGTCCGATCCGCACGATGGGCAACCCGAACGAACCCGAGATCTCGACCTGGTACTGCTTCGAGATATGGCCGCAGACCATTCCCGGCGTGAGCCCCTCCGGCGTCTCGATCCCGACCACCGAATTGAGCCGGCAGTCCTTCGGCGCATAAAGCTTGAGCCCCATCGATTCGACACCCGCCTGCAGCGCCAGCGAGCAGCGCAGGTGGCGCGCGAAGCGGCTTTCGAGCGTCTCCGCGCAGACGAGCCGCAGCGCCTCGTGCAGCGCGAGCACGCCCGACACGGGCGCCGTGTAGTGATAGCCGGCGTTGTGCCAGAAGTTCTCCGCGAGCGCCATGTCGAGGCACCAGTGCGCATTCGGCTCGGGGCGCTTCTTCATGCGTTCCCACGCGGCATCGGAAAACGCGATCAGCGACACGCCCGGAATCGACGACAACCCCTTCTGGCCGCCGGTGATCACCGCGTCGATGCCCCACGCGTCCATCTCGAGCGGCATCGTCGACAGCGTGCACACCGCGTCGACGACCACCAGCGCGCCGGCCGCCTTCGCGAGCGCGGCGATGTCGCGCAGGTCGCGGTTCCATACGGTGTTCGACGTCTCGCCCTGCACGATCGTGACGATCTCGGGCCGCTCGCGGGCGATCGCGTCGGCGATCTCGTCGAGGCTCGCGACCGCGCGGTCGGCGACTTCGAGCGTCGCGACGTCGGCGCCGACGCGCGTGGCCATCTCGGCCATCCGCGCGCTGAAGAAGCCGTTGCGGATCGACAGCACGCGCGTGCCGCGCCACGCGAGGTTCGAGATCGCCATTTCCATCGCGGCCGAGCCGGGGCCCGCAACGCCGAGCACCCACTTCGTGCGGGTCTGGAACACGTAGCGCGCCATCTCCTTCACCTGCTCGATGATCTTCGCCATCGTCGCGCCGAGATGATTGATCACGATCGTGTTCGCCTTGGCCACCGCGGCCGGGATCGGAACCGGGCCGGCCCCCATCATCAGCAGCGGTTCTTCGGGCAGGATCGCGTCGAGCGGCACGACGACGGGACAGGGAATCGGCGAATAATCGATGGACATGGCTGGAAAAAGGTGAGGAAAGGAAAATGCTCGGACGCCCGTGACATGGCACGGCGAACTGGTCGATCATTCCGCGTTCCGCCGCCCCGCGCAAGAGGCACGCACGTCCGGACAGCGCGACGCCGGCCGGTCGCCGGACCGGGCCAGCCGGTTGCGCCACGACCCGCCGGATTGAAAAAGGGATTGCCGGCCGGTTCCGAAACGGTTCCATTCGAGTTCCGCCCGCACGATTTTCTCCGCCAATATCGGCAACGATTCGCCGACACCGGCGGTTCAGCCGGATTCTCGGTTCGAACGAAATGGAGCGGTCACCTGATACAAATCGCGGAGCGAATTCGATACACAAAATCCGAACGTGGAAAAAACATCCACTATTGCGGCATGTATTGGGGAGCGATTCCGAAATTGCCCTGTCACGGTTCGCATGAATTTAGCTCAACACGTTGATTGGAATAGGCAATCCCGGCCGCCTCGGCGCTTATTCCAATACCGCACCGTTTTTCCCGGGACGATCTTGCTGCATTGCAGCGTTAAACCGGTACTCGCGATTTCGATTTTACGCAAGCCGCCCATTTTCTCAGGTTGACGGATATCGGTTCCGTATTGAACAATCGTCTGCGGAATCGAAATTCGATTTTCGATACGAGGGAGAGCTGGGGCCGCACAATGCGCTTTCGATGTCGTGCGGCGATAAATCACAACCAAAATCAATCAACCGGGCCAGAAATACGCAAGCCATGAACCAGATTCAGACCATGCGTGTATTCGTCTGCGTCGCCGAACAGCAAAGCTTTCGGCGCGCGGCGCACCATCTCGGCGTGTCCAATGCGCTCGTCACGCGTTCGATCGCGATGCTCGAGGGCCACCTGAACACACGGCTGATCCATCGCACCACGCGCAACCTGTCGCTCACCGAGGCCGGCGTGCGCTACCTCGATGGTTGCCGCGCGCTGCTCGAGGAATTCGACCACCTCGAATCGTCGGTCGCGCATGCTGCGCGCGAACCGGCCGGCACGCTGCGCGTCGTCGCGTCGGGGCTGCTGTCGCCGCTGGCGCTGACGCCGCTCGTCAGCAGCTTCCGGCACCGCTATCCGGAGCTGCGCGTGCAGCTGACCGTCGCCGAAGGCCCGCTCGACGTACTCGATTCGGGCTACGACGTCGGCATCGTCACCGGCACCCGGCTCGACGGCAACCCGTCGCTGATCGGCCATGCGCTCGCGCCGAACCCGTTCGTCGCGTGCGCGGCGCCGGCCTATCTCGACCGGCGCGGCGAGCCGCGCGTGCCAGACGATCTACCGGGCCACGACTGGGTCACGCTCGCGCCGCACCAGCACGCACCGACGTGGCAGCTGGTCGGTCACGACGGCGTCGCCCATTCGGTCACGGTGCGCCCGGCCTGCACGGTCAACCAGCTCGCGCTCGTGCAGGCGGCGGCCGTGGCCGGCGCCGGCATCGCGGTGCTGCCCGAGCCGTGCGTGGCCGACGCGCTCAACCACGGCACGCTCGTGCGGCTGATGGCCGGCTACCGGATCGACGATCCCGACGCGCAGTTGTCGCTCGTCTATCCGAACCGCCAGTACGTGCCGGCCCGCACGCGCAGCTTCGTCGAGCACGCACTCGAGCACTTCGGCGCGCCGGCCGCCCGCGAGCGGACGGACTACGGCTTCCTGCGGCCGGTGCGCGGGCCCGAACACGCCGATATCGTCACGGGCCTGCAGTAAACTGCGCGCGTCAGCCATCGGAGGTGCAGCGTGCGCGTGATCCTGTTCAGCAGCCGGCAGTACGACGACGATTCATTCACCGCCGCCAACCGGCAGTTCGGCTATCGGCTGCACTTCCAGCCGTCGCACCTCGACGCGGAAACGGCGATCCTCGCGCACGGCTATGACGTCGTCTGCCCGTTCGTCAACGACACCGTCGATGCGGCCGTGCTCGAGCGGCTCGCCGACGGCGGCACGCGGCTGATCGCGCTGCGCTCGGCGGGCTTCAACCATGTCGACCTCGCCGCCGCCGAACGGCTCGGCATCGCGGTCGTACGCGTGCCCGCGTATTCGCCGCACGCGGTCGCCGAGCACGCGGTCGCACTGATCCTCGCGCTCAACCGCCGCCTGCCGCGCGCCGTCGCACGCACGCGCGAAGGCGATTTCTCGCTGAACGGGCTGCTCGGCTTCGACCTGCACGGCAAGACCGTCGGCGTGATCGGCACCGGCATCATTGGCAGCGTGTTCGCGAAGATCATGATGGGTTTCGGGATGCACGTGCTCGCGCACTCGGTGCCGCCGTACAACGACGAACTGATCGCGTTCGGCGCGCGCTACGTCGAGCTCGACGAGTTGCTGCATCACGCCGACATCGTCAGCCTGCATTGCCCGCTGCTGCCGTCGACACACCACCTGATCGACGAACGAACGCTCGCGCGGATGAAGCACGGCGCGATGCTGATCAACACGGGGCGCGGCGGCCTCGTCGATGCGCAGGCGCTGATCGACGCGCTCAAGAGCGGCCAGCTCGGCCATCTCGGGCTCGACGTGTACGAAGAGGAAAGCGGGCTCTTCTTCGAGGATCACTCCGACCTGCCGCTGCAGGACGACGTGCTCGCGCGCCTGCTGACGTTCCCGAACGTGATCGTCACGTCACACCAGGCATTCTTCACGCGCGAGGCGCTGGCCGAGATCGCGCATACGACGCTACTGAACATCGAGGCGTGGCACGCGGGCGCGCCGCAGAACGTCGTCATGCCAAACCGTTGAGAAATAGCCCGTTTGACGGCCAGCAGCGCATCCGCAATCGTTTGCTCCTGCCTATTGCCGCTCACCGCACCCAACCTCGTCAACAATTGAGTGCATTGTTTCGCGTGAAGTAACGTTTCGTGCGCGCCGTCTGTTATCGTTGCGCCGACGTCCTTCCCTGCCTTTGCCGCTCATGCGTTTCGACGATTCCGACATCGCCGCCGTCTATCGCGCCATCTTCGAACGGCGCGACATGCGCCACTTCACGCCGGCGCCCGTCGATCCGGCCGTGCTCGCGCGGCTGCTGCGCGCGGCGCACCATGCACCGAGCGTCGGCTTCATGCAGCCGTGGCGCTTCATCCGCGTCACCGATCCCGCATTGCGCACCGCCATTCACGCGCTGGTCGAGGCCGAGCGCCGCGCGACCGCCGACGCGCTCGGCGAGCGTCAGGACGAATTCATGCGGCTGAAGGTCGAGGGCGTGCGCGAATGCGGCGAGCTCCTGGTCGTCGCGCTCGCCGACGGCCGCGAACGCCATGTGTTCGGCCGCCGCACGCTGCCGGAGATGGATCTGGCATCCGCCGCATGCGCGATCCAGAACATGTGGCTCGCGGCGCGCGCGGAAGGCCTCGGGATGGGCTGGGTGTCGCTGTTCGACGTCGATGCGCTGCGCACGCTGCTGCGGATGCCCGACGGCGCGAAGCCGATCGCCGTGCTGTGCATCGGGCACGTCGATGCGTTCTATGCGAAGCCGATGCTCGAAGCAGAACGCTGGGCCGCGCGGATGCCGATCGAAGCCTGCCTGTTCGAGAACGGCTGGGACGCGCCGGCGGCGATCGACGGGGCCGGATCGGCTGCGTCGCCGGCGGATGCTGAAATCGAAAAAACCTCGGCCGCGATACCCGACGGGGCGCCCGAACGCATCGCCTGATGCACGGTTCGGCAGCCACCATCGTGCCGCTACCGAATCGCCGCCGATCCCACGGGGGGAAGCTCCCCGCCCGCCGCCCCGTCGCACGCCGGCAACAACCGTTTTGGCCCCAAGCGTAGGGGTTTTCACTGAAGTAGAATCGCGGCTGACGTTCGCCTGACCGACCGCCCGTCCCGCGCATCCCGCGCCTGGCTCGAGCGGCATCCTTTCCCGAGCCTACCGCGATGCCCCTGCCTCTTTTCGCCCTTGCCGTCGCCGCATTTGGAATCGGTACCACCGAATTCGTGATCATGGGCCTGCTGCCGAACGTCGCGCGCGACCTCGGCGTATCGATCCCGGCCGCCGGAATGCTCGTGTCGGGCTATGCGCTCGGCGTGACGGTCGGCGCGCCGATCCTCGCGATCGTCACCGCGAAGATGCCGCGCAAGCGTGCGCTGATGGGTCTGATCGGGCTGTTCATCGCGGGCAACCTGTTCTGCGCGATCGCGCCCGGCTACGCGGTGCTGATGGCCGCGCGCGTCGTCACCGCGTTCTGCCACGGTGCGTTCTTCGGCATCGGCTCGGTGGTCGCGAGCAACCTCGTCGCGCCGAACCGCCGCGCGCAGGCGATCGCGCTGATGTTCACCGGCCTCACGCTCGCGAACGTGCTCGGCGTGCCGCTCGGCACCGCGCTCGGCCAGGCGTTCGGCTGGCGCGCGACGTTCTGGGCCGTCACCGGCATCGGCATCGCCGCGGCCGCCGCGCTCGCGGTGTGCCTGCCGAAAAATCTCGCGATGCCCGACACCAGCATCACGCGCGAATTCAGCGTGCTGAAGCACCCGCAGGTGCTGATGGTGCTCGGCATCAGCGTGCTCGCGTCCGCGAGCCTGTTCAGCGTGTTCACGTACATCACGCCGATCCTCGAGGACGTGACGGGCTTCTCGCCACGCCAGGTCACCTACGTGCTGCTGCTGTTCGGCCTCGGCCTGACGGTCGGCGGCACGCTCGGCGGCAAGCTCGCCGACTGGCGCCGGATGCCGTCGCTGATCGCGACGCTCACGCTGATCGGCATCGTCCTCGCGCTGTTCGCGGGCACGATGCATCTGCCGTTCGCCGCGCTCGCGACGATTTTCGTGTGGGGTATCCTCGCGTTCGCGATCGTGCCGCCGCTGCAGATCATGATCGTCGATCGCGCGAGCGACGCGCCGAACCTCGCATCGACGCTGAACCAGGGCGCGTTCAACCTCGGTAACGCGACCGGCGCGTGGCTCGGCGGCATGGCAATCGGCTCCGGCGTGTCGCTCGTGAACCTGCCGTGGGTCGGCGTTGCGATGGCCGTCGCCGCGCTCGCGCTCACGCTGTGGTCGGCGTCGCTCGAACGTCGCCCGGTGGCCGTGCCGACCGAATACGTGTAACGCGACCCTGCCGCGATCGTTGCGGACACAACTCCACCCGAACCTGATGGCCTTCATGGACCTTTCAACGATCGCGGTGTAGCATCGCGGCCGATGAAAGCCATTCTCAATCGCGATTTCCTCGCGCTGATCCTGAGCGTCGCGGTCGTCGGCCTCGGCACCGGCGCCACGCTGCCGCTCACGGCACTTGCACTGACCGAAGCCGGACACGGCACCAACGTCGTCGGCATGCTGACGGCCGCACAGGCCCTCGGCGGCCTCGCGATCGTCCCGTTCGTCACCGCGCTCGCGCGACGTATCGGCGCGCGCCGCGCGATCGTCGCGTCGGTCGTGCTGCTCGCGGCCGCCACCGCGCTGATGCAGTTCACGTCGAACCTGGTCCTGTGGGGCGTGCTGCGCGTGCTGTGCGGCGCCGCGCTGATGTTGCTGTTCACGATCGGCGAGGCGTGGGTCAACCAGCTCGCCGACGATTCGACGCGCGGCCGCGTCGTCGCGATCTACGCGACCAATTTCACGCTGTTCCAGATGGCGGGCCCCGTGCTCGTCAGCCAGACCGCCGGCGCGACGAGCATCCGCTTCGCGCTGTGCGGCGCGCTGTTCCTGCTCGCGCTGCCGACGCTCGCGACGATCCGCCGTGCGCCGCTCGCCGGCGACGACGCGCATCACGACGCGCACGGCCGCTGGCTCGACGTGCTGCCGCGCATGCCCGCGCTGATCATCGGCACCGGCTTCTTCGCGCTGTTCGATACGCTCGCGCTGTCGCTGCTGCCGCTCTACGCGATGGATCACGGCGTCGCGAGCGCGACCGCCGTGCTGCTCGCGTCGATCATGCTGTTCGGCGATACCGCGATGCAGTTCCCGATCGGCTGGCTCGCGGACAAGCTCGGCCGCGAACGCGTGCATCTCGGCGCCGGCTGGATCGTGCTCGCGGGCCTGCCGCTGCTGCCGTTCGTGATCGCGAACCCGTGGCTGTGCTGGCCGCTGCTGTTCGTCCTCGGCGCGGCGGCCGGCAGCATCTATACGCTGTCGCTCGTCGCGTGCGGCGAGCGTTTCCGCGGCGCGGCGCTCGTCACCGCGAGCTCGCTCGTGTCGGCGTCGTGGAGCGCCGCGAGCTTCGGCGGCCCGCTGGTTGCGGGCGCGTTGATGGAGCAACTGGGCAGCAACGCGCTGATCGGCGTGCTGGTCGCCTGCGTCGCCGCGTTCGTCGTGGCCGCATTGTGGGAACGGCGCGCGGCGGTGCAACGCGCGGTCTGATGCAGATTGGCGTTGGCGTTGGCGTTGGCGTTGGCGTTGGCGTTGGCGTTGGCGTTGGCGTTGGCGTTGGCGTTGGCGCGCAACATCATGCGTCGATACGCGTCGGCCCGCTCGCACCCATCCTCCGGTCAACGAAAAACGGTCCGCGCAATGCGGACCGTCCCGTCATTCCGTACTAGCGTGGCCGGCCTGCGCGTGAATTCTCGCGCCGCGGTTCGTCAAGCACGCCGCGCCGGCAAAATCTTGCCGGCACACGTGCCGAAGCCGACGCGATAGCCGTCGCCCTGGCACCATCCCTTCAGTGTCAGCTCGTCGCCGTCCTCGATGAACGTGCGGCTGCCGCCGCCGTTCAGCGCGACCGGCTCCTTGCCGTTCCACGTCAGTTCGAGCAGGCTGCCGAACGAATCCTTGGTCGGCCCGCTGATCGTGCCCGAACCCATCAGGTCGCCCACGCGCGTGTTGCAGCCGGCCACCGTGTGATGCGCCAACTGCTGCGCCATCGTCCAGTACATGTGCTTGAAATTCGTGCGGCAGATCGACGTCGCTTCGGCCGCCCCTTCGGCGCGCAGCGTCACTTCGAGCGCGATGTCGAACGCATGCTTGCCCGCATGCCGCAGATACGCGAGCGGCTGCGGCGACTGCTCCGGCTGCGCGACGCGGAACGGTTCGAGCGCGTCGAGCGTGACGATCCACGGCGAGATCGTCGTCGCGAAGCCCTTCGAGTTGAATGGCCCGAGCGGCACGTACTCCCACTGCTGGATGTCGCGCGCGCTCCAGTCGTTCAGCAGCACCATCCCGAAGATATGCGCTTCCGCGTCCTCGCACGCGATCGGCTCGCCGAGCGCATTGCCTTGGCCGACGATGAAGCCCGTCTCCAGTTCGATGTCGAGCTTGCGGCATGCGCCGAACACCGGACGCTCCTGGTCGGGCAGCTTCAGTTGCCCGTTCGGGCGCCGCACCGGCGTGCCGCTCACGACCACCGACGACGCGCGGCCGTTGTAGCCGATCGGCATCTCCGACCAGTTCGGCAGCAGCGCATTCTTCGGATCGCGGAACATCGAGCCGACGTTGGTCGCGTGCTCTTTCGACGAATAGAAATCGGTGTAGCCGGGAATCTCGACCGGCAGATGCAGCGTCGCATCGCGCTGCGCGACGAGCACCTGCGCACGCAGCGCCGCATCGTCGCGCAGCCGCGCGTTGTCGCGCGAGAACAGGTCCGACAACTGCACGCGCACGCTGCGCCACGCGTCGCGGCCGAGCGCGATGAACGCGTTGAGCGTCGGCGCGGCGAACGCATCGGCGCCGGCCGGCAGCGTCACGAGGCCCGCACGCGCGAGCGCGGCGAGATCGACGATCCGGTCGCCCAGCGCGACGCCGGCACGGCGCGCCGGGTGCTTCGCATCGCTGAAGATCCCGAACGGCAGGTTCTGGATCGGGAAATCGCAGGCGGGATCGTTCGCGGTCTCGACCCAGCTCTTGCGAGCCGGGTCGAGCGTCGCGCGCCAGTCTTGGGTATCGCTCACTTTTGCTCCGGATTGAAGTGTTTCTTGATGCCTTGCCAGCATTCGAAGTAATCGGCCTGCAGCTGCGCGGTGTCGAGCGCGTAGCGCGTCGGCCGGATCAGCGTGCGGGTTTCGAACATGAACGCCATCGTCGCGTCGACCTTGTGCGGCTTCGTCGTGTCGCTCGCGGACGCCTTCTCGAACGTGTCCGCATCGGGCCCGTGGCCCGACATGCAGTTGTGCAGGCTCGCGCCGCCCGGCACGAAGCCCTCGGCCTTCGCGTCGTACGCGCCGTGCACGAGCCCCATGAACTCGCTCGCGACGTTGCGGTGGAACCACGGCGGGCGGAACGTATCCTCGGCCGCGAGCCAGCGCGGCGGGAAGATCACGAAGTCGATCGTGTCGACGCCCGGCGTGTCGCTCTGCGCCTGCAGCACGAGGAAGATCGACGGATCGGGATGGTCGAAGCTGATCGAGCCAATCGTGTTGAACAGGCGCAGGTCGTATTTATACGGTGCGTAGTTGCCGTGCCATGCGACGACGTCGAGCGGCGAATGGCCGATGTCCGCGCGCCAGAGGCGCCCGTTCAGCTTCGCGATCAGTTCGAACGCACCTTCGCGGTCTTCGTAGGCGGCCTGCGGCGTCAGGAAATCGCGCGGGTTCGCGAGCCCGTTCGAGCCGATCGGGCCGAGATCCGGCAGGCGCAGCAGCGCGCCGAAGTTCTCGCAGATATAGCCGCGCGCGTCGCCGTCCGGCAGCGCGACGGCAAAACGCACGCCGCGCGGAATCACCGCGATCTCGAACGGCTCGACGTCGAGCCGGCCCAATTCGGTCGCGATGAACAGGCGCCCCTGCTGCGGCACGATCAGCAGTTCGCCGTCCGCGCTGTAGAAGAAGCGGTCCTGCATCGAGCGGTTCGCCGCATACAAGTGGATCGCGCAGCCGTTCATCGCGGCGGCCGAGCCGTTGCCGGCCATCGTGACCAGCCCGTCGACGAAATCGGTCGGCTCGACCGGCATCGGCAGCGGATCCCAGCGCAACTGGTTCGGCGGCGTCGGCGGCACGTCGGCCGAATCGCCGAATTCCGACACGAGCCGCTGCGGGCCCGCGTACGGCTCGAACGGCCGGTGCACGGCGGCCGGGCGAATCCGGTACAGCCAGGCGCGGCGGTTGTGGCCGCGCGGCGCGGTAAACGCGGTGCCCGACAACTGCTCCGCGTACAGCCCGTACGGTGCGCGCTGCGGCGAGTTGCGCCCGTGCGGCAGCGCGCCGGGCAGCGCCTCGGTCGCGAATTCGTTCGCGAAACCGCTCAGGTAGCCGGCGGTCGCCGGTTTCGACAGGTCAAGCGTCATCGTTTCCTTTCTCCATCAATTCAGGGCGGCGTCCGGCGCCTGCGCGCCGCTGCGCCGCGTGACGCCCGCCAGGCCCAGCACGAACAGCGCCGAGCACAGCACGGGTACCGCGGCCGCGTGGAACAGCGCGCCGTTCGACCAGTTGAGCGCAATCAGTTGCCCGCCGACGAGCGGCCCGAGCACCGAGCCGATCCGGCCGATGCCGAGGCTCCAGCCGATGCCGGTCGAGCGCAGCGACGTCGGGTAATACTGGCCCGCGAGCGCGTTCACGGCCGGCTGCCCGCCGACGACGCAGAACCCGCCGGCGAACACGACGACCAGCAGCCACGGCAGCGCATGCGCGACCGAGCCGATCAGCCCCACCGACACGGCCGCGCACGCGAAGCATGCGAACAGCACGCGCACGAAACCATGACGTTCGATGAACCAGCCGAGCGACAGCGTGCCAATCACGCCGCCCGTCTGCAGCACCGTGCCGACGATCACCGCCGTGCTCGGCGAATAACCGGCTTCGCGCATCACGGTCGGCAGCCAGTTCGACAGGAAGTACAGGTCGATCAGGTTCATGAAGCTGATGGCCCACAGCAGCAGCGTGACCGGCAGGCGGCCATGGCGGAACAGCTCGGCGACCGGCGCGCCGCTCGCGGCACGCTCGCGCACGACGAGCCGCGTATTCGCATCGATGCCGGCTTGCGGCGCGAACCGCGCGAGCCAGTCGCGCGCCTGCGCGACACGCCCTTTCAGCACCAGGAACTGCAGCGACTCGGGCAGCTGCGCGAGCATCGCGATCGTCAGCACGAGCGGCACCGCGCCGCCGACGAAGAACACCGAACGCCAGCCCAGCGCCGGAATCAGCGCCGCGCTGATGAAGCCGCCGACCGCCGCGCCGAGCGTGAAGCCGCACGACACGATCATCATCCGCTTCACGCGATGCGCGGCCGGGCTGAACTCGCCGACCAGCGCCATCGCGTTCGGCATGATGCAGCCGAGGCCGAGGCCGGTGACGAAGCGCAGCGCCATCAGCACGGGAATCGAGCTCGCGAACGGCGTCGCGAGCATCGTCGCCGCGAAGAACAGCGTCGAGCCGATCAGCACCGGGCGCCGGCCGATCCGGTCGGCCAGCACCGACAGCCCGAGCGCGCCGAGCAGCATCCCGAACAGGCTCGCGCTGAACACCGGCCCGAGCGCCTGCTTCGGCACGCCCCATTCGGCGATCACGCTCGGTGCGACGTAACCCATCGCCTGCGCATCGAAGCCGTCGATCACGAGGCATAGCCCGCACAGCATCAGCAGCATCCAGTGAAAACCCGGGCGATGGGTCTCGTCGATCACGCGCTCGACTTCGAGCACGCGCGCGTCGGCCGGCGCCGCGCTCATTGCGCGACCTCGGCGGCCGGATGCACGGGCGGCGTCACGCCCTGGCGCGCGAGCGCCATCGCTTCGCGCAGCACGTCGGCGTCGCCGACCTGGTTCGCGAGCAACAGGATCAGCTTCGCGTTGACGAGCTGGCTGTCGGCATCCGACAGGTCGCGATGCATGTCGATCAGCGCTTCGTAGAACGCGTCGGGGTCGGCCAGGCGCGGGCGGGTATCGAGTGGGGGCATGACGGTGTCTCCGGTGTCTTTGTCGTATCAGCGGGCGCAGGTCGCGCGCGCCAGTGCGTCGGCAATCGCCTGACGGTCGAGCGTGCGCGTGCGTGCGCAGACGTGCTGGTCGGGGCGCAACAGGTAGAACGTGCCGGGCTGCGCGTCGTAGCGCCGCGCGGCGAGCCCGTCGACGTCCTCCACGACGTCGACGCCGGCCACCGGCTGCGCGTGCCCGGCCGGCACGACGAGCACGGGACGCACCGGCAGCGCGAGACCGCCGACGGCCTGCGCGAGCGCCGCCGCGTCGCCCGGCAAGCCGAACAGCACGCCGGTGAAGCCGCCGCGCAGATGCTGCAGCAGCCATCCCCGCGCACCCTGCACGCGCACCGGCGCATCGGCCGCCGCCGCGCCCGGCCGCATCGCGCACGCGAATGCGTCGCCGCCGCGGTCCGGCGTGTTGAGCGGCGAATCGGCCAGCACGGCCGGCACCGACAGGCGCCCGCTGTTCACCAGCTTGCGCGCGAACTCGCAGTCGCGCGCAAGCTTCAGCGTCGCATCGCGAAACACGCGCGACACCGCGCTCTTCGGCGTGATGAAGTCGGTCGAGCGCGTCGAGTGGCGGATGTTCTCGTCGGCCGCGAACTCGCGCTCGCTCGCATACGTATCGAGCAGGCTGTCGGCGGAATGGCCGTCGAGCACCAGCTTCAGCTTCCACGCGAGGTTGTCCGCGTCCTGCACGCCGCTGTTCGCGCCGCGCGCGCCGAACGGCGACACGCCGTGCGCGGAATCGCCCGCGAACAGCACGCGGCCGTGACGGAACGTGTCCATCCGCTGGCAGCGGAACGTATAGACGCTCACCCACTCGAGCTCGAACTCGACGTCCGGCCCGAGCAGCGCGCGCACGCGCGGGATCACGCGCTCCGGCTGCTTCTCGGCGACGGGATCGGCATCCCAGCCGAGCTGGAAGTCGATGCGCCACACGTTGTCGGGCTGGCGGTGCAGCAGCACCGACTGGTTGCGGTGAAACGGCGGATCGAACCAGAACCAGCGCTCGGTCGGAAACTCCGCCTTCATCTTCACGTCGGCGATCAGAAAGCGGTCCTTGAACGTGCGGCCGCGGCTTTCCAGGCCCATCATCGTGCGCATCGGGCTGCGCGAGCCGTCGGCTGCGATCACGTACTGCGCGCGCAGCGTCGCGACGCCGTCCGGCGTCTCGACCGTCAGCACCGCGTGTTCGGCCGACTGCTCGATACCCGTCACCTTGTGCTTCCAGCGGATGTCGATGTTCGGCAGCTCGAGCGCACGATCGGCCAGATAGCCTTCGACGTAGTACTGCTGCAGGTTGATGAACGCGGGGCGCGCATGCCCTTCCTCGGGCAGCAGGTCGAACGCGTAAAGCTGCTCGTCCTGCAGGAACACCTTGCCGACGTGCCAGCTCACGCCCTTGTCGACGAAGCGCTCGCCGCAGCCGAGCCGGTCGAAGATCTCGAGCGTGCGCTTCGCGAAGCAGATCGCGCGCGAGCCGGTCGACAGCGTGTCGTCGTCGTCGAGCAGCACGACGGGCACACCCTGCTGCGCGAGGTCGATCGCGGCCGCGAGGCCCACCGGGCCCGCGCCGACGACGATTACCGGGTGGACGGCCACGTCGTGCGCGCGGGCGCGGTACTCGAACTTCAGCGTCTGGTAATCGATGCTCATGGTCGCCATCCGCTCCTCAACCGCGCCGTGCGCGCACCGCCGCGCCCGTCGTCCCGCCCCTCTCCTGCCGGCGCGCCTGCCCGCCTGTCCTGTCAACCGCCACGTCTCGCTCCTTGCTTCCTGTTGATTCGTGAACGGCGCCGTTTCGCGGCGCCCGCATGCCGCATTGCTTGATCGGCGGCACATTCTGGATTTACGAATAGTAAAACCAATTACGAATAGTGAAATCAACGTAAACCCTAGGCATCGACGCGAGGACGGGATAACCATATGAGCGAAACGCCAAGCCGAGCGCGGCGCGCACTGCTAATATCAAGTCAACGAGGCGGCCCTTTCGGCCGCCATTTTTCCTTCTCACGCCGATGATTCCGCCTACCATCCCCGAGCTGGTCGCCCGTGCCGGGCAACTGCCGTATCTGCGGGAACACCTCGCGCTTGCCGAGGGCGGCACCGCGTGCGCGAATCTGCCCGAGCGCACGCTCGCCAGCGCGTACGAGCCGATCTACGACGTGACGATGCCCGGCTCGCCGCAATCGACGTCGTTCGCCGACGCGATCGAGCGCTACGGCGACGAGCTCGGCTTCCAGGCCGTCACGCTCGTCACGGGTGCGCAGCACGATCCGGTCGACGCAGCCGTCGACGACCAGACGCTGGTCGCGATCGACCGCCTGTCGCGCGCGCTGCACGCGATCAATTTCTTCGGGGCGCAGCGCCACGGGCTGTTGTTCCTGCGCGTGCACGAGCGGCTGCTCAAGAGCGTGAAATACGACCACGGCAAGCATTTCTCGTCGGTGCTGCAGCGCTTCGGGCTGCCGCCCGAGCGGATCGTGATCGAGTTGCCGGCGGTCGCGGTCGCCCACAAGACGTTCCTCGGCTACCTGACGCGCAGCTACCAGCATCACGGGTTCAAGGTCGCGGACAAGCTGCCGGACCCGGGCCGCATCCTCGCGGTCGAATCGGACATGGCGCGCCCCGACTACATCAAGATGGATGCGGGCATCGCGTTGCGCGACGGGATGGTCAAGGCGCTCGTCGCCTACGCACAGCGCGTGCGCATTCCGCTCATCTTCGACGGCGTCGTCGACGAGACGCAGTGCGAGCTGCTGCGCCAGCACGACGTGCGGTTCATGCAGGGGCCGGTGTTCGCGAAGGTCGTGACGGCCTGAGCGATCGGCGGGGAAGGCGCGCGGGAGCGGCGCTGCGGATGGCGGACGCCGGTGTCGTGTCGCTTCGCGGATCGGGTTTCGGCACGCAGCGTGGCGCGACGCCGGTCGGCTCCTGGTTCGTTCATGCAGCAAGGCCGGACGCGCTTGCGCGCGCTCGACGCCGGTGCCGCGACGCCGATGTGCGCCTATTCTGGTCCGCCGTCGGCGTACTTCGGTAGATCGTCGTCGATCTCGATGCCGGGGAAACGATTCCCGTACCAGACATGCCACGCCGGACGCAGCCGCGACGGTTCGTCGAGCGTCGCGGAATTGATCTCGACCGTCTGCGGCGCGTCGGAGCGCCGGTATTCGAGCTGCGCGCCGCAACGGCCGCAGAAGCGCCGCTCGCCCCACGCGCTCGATGCATAGACGGTCGGTTCGCCCTGCAGGTATTCGAATGCGCCGATCGGCACCGATGCCGACGCAACGACCGCCGCGCCGGTCGTGCGCTGGCAGAGCCGGCAGTGGCAAAAGCCCGCGTCGGCGGGAACGTCGGCGATACGGTAGCGGATCGCGCCGCACGCGCATCCGCCTTCCATCGGTTCGGCGTGCGCCATTGCAAACCTCGTCGTCGGGAAGCACGCGAACGATGATGAGCGCGGTTCTCCCGTCGCGCAATACGCGACGGCGGCGCGCCGCCTCCGCGCCCCACGCTTTACTCCCTACGTCCTACGCCTTACGCCCTACGCCTTACGCCCTACGCCTTACGCTCTACGCCACCCCAGCGCGAACCAACCGGTTGCCGCGCGACGGCAACGCCCGCGCGCTTGCTCAGCTCGTCGGCCCGAGCCGCTGCGCGAGCGCCTTCAGTCGCGGTCCGACCTGCGTGCGAAACACGCCCTCGTCCATCGACGATGCGGGGCCGCTGCAGCTCAGGATCAGCCAGCGCCCCTCGCGCGGCTCGCGAAACGGCACGGCCGCGGCGTTCACGTCCATGTGCCACGCGCGGAACGAATAGCAGCAACCGCCCGTCGAGAACTCGGCCACCGCGCGCTGCGCGGCCTCGACGAGCGCATCGGCGTCGGCCGCGCCGCCGGCCGCGCGGTGCAGTTCGGCATAGAGCGCGCGGCGCGCGTCCTCCGGCTGCACGGCCAGGTACGCGCGCCCCATCGAGCTCGTCAGCATCGACAGCCGCGAACCGGGCGCGAGCCCGAGCGTCAACGCGGTCTCGCTGCGGATCGTCTCCAGGTAGATCATGTCGAGCCCGTCGCGGCAACCGAGCGACACGGCCGCGCCGATCTCGCGCGCCAGCGCCTGCATGTGCGGCCGCGCGAGATCGATCGTCCCCGAGCCCGACAGCAGCGCGTAGCCGAGCGACAGCACGCCGGCGTCCAGCGCATACTTTCCGAGCGTCTCGTCGTAGCGCAGATAGCCGAGCACCGTCAGCGTATAGGCGAGCCGGTTCACCGTCGCCTTCGGCAGGCCCGTGCGTTCCGCGAAATCACGATTGCCCAGCATCGTCTCGCCGGGCCGGAAGGCGCGCAGCAGGTCGAGCCCGCGCGCGAGCGCGACGACGAACTTGCGCTCGTCGATCGGGGTGTCGTCGATGGTTGAAAGTGTCATCCGGTGCTACACTGAGTTCGATTTGCAAAACATTGTTCCGCACAGCGGAACGCAAGTCAAGCGAACTTCACGCATCAGCCCGGAGCAAGCACCGAAGGCCCCTCTGCCCGACCGAAAAACACGGGGGCGGAGTCGACGCCGAGGCGCCCGCTCCGACCGACCGCAAAGCATGGGGCCGAGTCAGCGCCACTCGGGCCGACAGGAGATGAGACGATGAGTGCTGCAACTTTTCATTGGGACGATCCGCTGCTGCTCGACCAGCAACTGACCGAGGAAGAGCGAATGGTCCGCGATGCCGCGCAGGCGTACGCACAGGACAAGCTCGCGCCGCGCGTCACCGAAGCGTTCCGCCACGAACGCACCGACGCGGCCATCTTTCGCGAGATGGGCGAGGTCGGCCTGCTCGGCCCGACGATTCCCGAGGAATACGGCGGCCCCGGCCTCAACTACGTGAGCTACGGGTTGATCGCGCGCGAAGTCGAGCGTGTCGATTCGGGCTACCGGTCGATGATGTCCGTGCAGTCGTCGCTCGTGATGGTGCCGATCCACGAATTCGGCTCCGACGCGCAGAAGCAGAAATACCTGCCGAAGCTCGCGACCGGCGAATGGATCGGCTGCTTCGGCCTGACCGAGCCGAACCACGGCTCCGATCCGGGCAGCATGGTCACGCGCGCGAAGAAGGTGCCGGGCGGCTACTCGCTGTCCGGCGCGAAGATGTGGATCACCAACTCGCCGATCGCCGACGTGTTCGTCGTGTGGGCGAAGCTGGAAGAAAACGGCAAGGACGCGATCCGCGGCTTCATCCTCGAGAAGGGCTGGAAGGGCCTGTCGGCGCCGGCGATCCACGGCAAGGTCGGGCTGCGCGCATCGATCACCGGCGAGATCGTCCTCGACGAGGTGTTCGTGCCCGAAGAGAACCTGATGCCGAACGTGAGCGGCCTGCGCGGCCCGTTCACCTGCCTGAACTCGGCGCGCTACGGGATCGCGTGGGGCGCGCTCGGCGCCGCCGAGTCGTGCTGGCACACCGCGCGCCAGTACGTGCTCGACCGCCAGCAGTTCGGCCGGCCGCTCGCCGCGAACCAGTTGATTCAGAAGAAACTCGCCGACATGCAGACCGAAATCACGCTCGGCCTGCAAGGCGTGCTGCGCCTCGGCCGGATGAAGGACGAAGGCACGGCCGCCGTCGAAATCACGTCGATCATGAAGCGCAATTCGTGCGGCAAGGCGCTCGACATCGCCCGCCTCGCGCGCGACATGCTCGGCGGCAACGGCATCTCCGACGAATTCGGCGTCGCGCGCCACCTCGTGAACCTCGAGGTGGTCAACACGTACGAAGGCACGCACGACATCCACGCGCTGATCCTCGGCCGCGCGCAAACGGGTATCCAGGCATTCTTCTGACGATCCGGCCATGACGCCCGCGGCAGCGATGCCGCGCCCGCGCACGCCGCCACGGAAAAGGCCCGCCCGGCATCGCTGCCGGGCGGGCCTTCGTCGTCGCAGCCGCGGCTCCGGGCTGCCGCTGCTTACTTGTTCGGCTGCGGCGTCAGGCGCAGATACGGACGCACCGCGTTGAAGCCCTTCGGGAAGCGCTTCTTCAACTCTTCCGGATCCTGCAGCGACGGCACGATCACGACGTCGTCGCCGTCCTTCCAGTTGCCGGGCGTCGCGACCTTGTAATTGTCGGTCAGTTGCAACGAATCGATCACGCGCAGCACTTCGTCGAAGTTGCGCCCCGTGCTGGCCGGATAGGTGATCGTGAGCCGCACCTTCTTGTTCGGGTCGATCACGAACAGCGAACGCACCGTCAGCGTTTCGTTCGCGTTCGGGTGAATCATGTCGTACAGCTGCGAGACCTTGCGATCCGCGTCGGCGATGATCGGAAAGCCCACGACCGTCGACTGCGTTTCGTTGATGTCGTTGATCCAGCCCTTGTGCGATTCGACGCCGTCGACCGACAGCGCGATCACCTTCACGTTGCGTTTCTCGAATTCGCCCTTCAGCTTCGAGGTCAGCCCGAGTTCGGTCGTGCACACCGGCGTGTAGTCGGCCGGATGGGAGAACAGGACACCCCAGCTGTTGCCGAGCCACTCGTGAAACTTGATGGTGCCCAGGCTCGATTCCTGCTCGAAATCCGGTGCGATGTCGCCAAGACGCAGACTCATGATGTTCCCTCCTCGAACGATGCTGGTTGAAACCGCGCGCCGGACAGCGCGGGGCAGTCCATCAGCTTACGGGAAGCAATGGGCCGTGCGAACGATTATTCCGTTTGATATTCATACTTTTTTGTCATTTTTACCCGGCGTCGTCGTGGGGCGGAGGGCCGCGAGGGAAACTTTTCAATCCTTTGCCGCTCTGTTCATGATTACAAGTCGTTTACCATGCAGTCTTGCGCTGCCGCCGTGTGTCTTCCCGGCTCGCCAGCAGGCAGGGGTTTCGCTACGATGTGAACCTGCAGCATGACAGCACGAAGGGAGTTGCAATGTCGGAAATCAACAAGGAGAAACTGATGTCGGATATCAAAACCGTTCTCTCGGACGCCGAAGACCTGCTCAAGCAAGCGGCGAGCAGCACGGGCGACCGTGCGGCCGAGCTGCGCGAGAAGGCCATGTCGCGCCTGAAGCAGGCCAAAGAAAAGGCGGCCGACGTCCAGGTCGTGGTGGTCGAGAAAGGCAAGAAGGCCGCGCGCGCGACCGACGACTACGTGCACGAGCATCCGTGGACGTCGATCGGCGTGGCCGCCGGCGTCGGCGTGCTGATCGGCCTGCTGATCAACCGCAAGTAACGCGCTTGGCGCCGTTTCGTCCCGCAGGCCGCGTCGCGCGGCCCGCGGGCGTCGAAGCCAGCCGGCTGCGCCGGCCGGCTTTGTCCTAGCTGCTCACTGCACGCGCAAGCCCCTCATCCATGACGACAGACACCCCCTCGCAGCCGTCCGGTCAAGGACCGCTGCGCCGCCTCGTCGGCTCCGCCATCGGCCTTCTGCAGACGCGCCTCGAACTGGTGGGCATCGAGCTCGCCGAGGAGAAGGAGCGCCTGATGGGCGTGCTGTTCCTCGGACTCGCCGCGATGATGCTCGCGACGATGGCGCTCATCAGCCTGACCGTGCTGGTCGCGATCGCGTTCTGGGATACCTACCGCTGGCAGGCGCTCGCCGCGATCACCGCGCTGTATGCCGTTGGCGGCATCGTGTGCGCGCTGAAGGCGCGCTCTGGCCTGCGCGACGCGCCGACCGTGTTCGAGGCGACGCTCGCCGAACTCGAGAAAGACCGCGAGCTGTTCCGCGGCAAGTCGTGAACGCCCTCGCGCTCATCCCTCCCACCTCTCTCGCCGACGCGCCATGAGCCAGAACATCACGGGCAATTCATCCCGCTCCCATTCGTCGCGATCGAACTGGAGCGCATCGCAACACCGCGCGCTCCGCAAGGAATTGCTGATCCTGCGATCCGAAGTCGAGCGGCTCGAACTCGCGGAAGCCGCCGCCGAAATGCGTCAGGCCGTCACGCGCTTCAGCTGGCTCAAGGTGTTCATCCCCGGCCTGTCCTCCCACAAGTTCGGCCAGTCGGCCAAGAACCTGAACGCAAGCCTCGGTCAACTCGTCAACCAGTATCCGATGCTGAGCTCGCTCGCGTCGCTCGTGCTGGCAAAGCCCATTCGCTCCTTGCTGCGCGCGAGTGCAGGCCCCGCGTTGAAGTGGGGCACGCTCGGCTTCGCCGCATGGGAGGTCTACCGGATTTGGAAACAGTCCCGCGACGAGCGCGGGCTCGACGCACACGACGACTGACCGTCGGCATCCCCGCGCGCACGGCCACGGCCGCTGCGCGCCTTCCTTGCGAACTCAGCGCCCGCCCCAGCAGATAGCGCCCGGTTCGTCGGCGCCATCGTTTCCTGCATTGCCCTTCGTCCCGTCCGAGCGCAGCGTGAACGTGCCGCATGCAACGTCATGCATCGGACCGGTGTCAGGCGGCATCGCTGCCTATTCATAGCTCACCGGCGAATCGTCGCCGCCGGCCGCCCGAACGTTATTCAATACACGGCATGCCAGTCCGGCGGCGCCTGCGCGAGCATGCCGCGGGGGGAACCGTCGGCTATGGTGGGCGACATAGCGACCATCAGCTCGACGAACGGGAATCCGCCCAGTCGTTGCACGACATTCTTCAGGGGTTAAGCGTCCCGTTCCATCGCAATCGTCCTCCGCCGCGGTGATGCGACGACTGTAGCGGCGCGTGCAAGCACGCACCATTTGCCGAACAGCCGACCGACTGGCGACATGCGATCGCGACCGACACAATCGGCGCGAATTGAACCAACGGAGCAGACGATGAACGAACGCAGCGCGTCAGCGCTTACGTGGGGTCTTGGCAGGAGAGGCGCGACGGAACTCTTCGATCACGTCGGCAAATTCGGAAACGTCCTCGAACTGGCGATACACCGATGCGAAGCGAACATAGGCGATCGTATCGAGGCCGCGTAACTCGTTCATCACGAGTTCGCCCAGCTTCTCGCTACGCACTTCGCGCTCGCCAGTCGCGAGCAGTTGATATTCGATACGGGCGACCGCCGCGTCAATCGCGTCGGCGGCAACCGGCCGCTTGCGCAGCGCGAGTTGCATGCTGGCGACGATCTTGCGACGGTCGAATTCCGTGCGACTGCCGTCCTTCTTCACGACGAACGGCAGGGACAACTCGACCCGCTCGTACGTCGTGAAACGCTTGTCGCAAGCCGAGCAGCGACGGCGCCGCCGAATCGCGGCGCCATCTTCGGACACGCGCGAGTCAACGACCTGCGTGTCGTCATGCCGGCAGAACGGGCAGCGCATCGGCGATCAGCGGTAGACCGGGAAACGCTTGGTCAGCTCGGCGACCTGCGCGCGTACGCGCTCGATCGTCGCTGCGTCTTCCGGGTTCTCCAGCACGTCGGCAATCAGGTTGCCCACCTGCTCGGCTTCCGCCGGCCCGAAGCCGCGCGTCGTCATCGCCGGCGAACCGAGACGGATGCCGCTCGTCACGAACGGCTTTTCCGGGTCGTTCGGGATCGCGTTCTTGTTCACCGTGATGTGCGCCGCGCCGAGCGCCGCTTCCGCGGCCTTGCCCGTGATGTTCTTCGCGCGCAGATCGACCAGCATCACGTGGCTTTCCGTACGGCCCGACACGATGCGCAGGCCGCGCTTCACCAGCGTTTCGGCCAGCACGCGCGCGTTCTCGACGACCTTCTGCTGGTATTCCTTGAACTCCGGCGACAGCGCTTCCTTGAACGCCACGGCTTTCGCCGCGATCACGTGCATCAGCGGGCCGCCCTGGATCCCCGGGAAGATCGCCGAGTTGATCGGCTTCTCGTACTCGGACTTCATCAGGATCACGCCGCCGCGCGGGCCGCGCAGGCTCTTGTGCGTCGTCGTCGTCACGAAATCGGCGTGCGGCACCGGGTTCGGGTACACGCCCGCCGCGATCAGGCCTGCGTAGTGCGCCATGTCGACCATCAGGTACGCGCCCACCGACTTCGCGATCTTCGCCAGACGCTCGAAATCGATCTTCAGCGCAAACGCCGACGCGCCCGCGACGATCAGCTTCGGCTTGTGTTCCTGCGCGAGCTGCTCGGCCGCGTCATAGTCGATGTCTTCGTTTTCGTTCAGGCCGTAGCTCACTACGTTGAACCACTTGCCCGACATGTTCACCGGCGAGCCGTGCGTCAGGTGGCCGCCATGCGCGAGGCTCATGCCCATGATCGTGTCGCCCGGCTTGAGCATCGCGAAGAACACGCCCTGGTTCGCCTGCGAACCGGAGTTCGGCTGCACGTTCGCCGCTTCCGCGCCGAACAGTTGCTTCACACGGTCGATCGCCAGCTGCTCGACCACGTCGACGTACTCGCAGCCGCCGTAGTAGCGCTTGCCCGGATACCCTTCCGCGTACTTGTTCGTGAGCTGCGAGCCCTGCGCGGCCATCACGGCCGGGCTCGTGTAGTTTTCCGACGCGATCAGCTCGATGTGATCTTCCTGGCGGCGGTTTTCCTGCTCGATCGCTGCAAAGATTTCGGGATCGACGTTCGCGATGGTGCTTTGGGCTCTGTCAAACATACGGTTTCCGTTAAGTGTGTACAGGTTGACCGGAGTGGCCAAGTACGGTGCGCTGCTGGCGAGACCAGCTCGACGTGGCGGAAGAATCCGTATGACGCGAGGCAGGACAGCCACCGGCGATGCACGCGACGGCGCACAACGGCTGCCCAGGCGAACGGCAAAAACAGCGCCCCGCGCTTCACGGTGGGATGCTCCACCTTGAACCCGAAGGGTTCTATCGCCAGTCACGCAGGGGTGATGAGCGCATTAGTGTATTGGATGCGTCATGAATAGGCAACCGCACGGCGGGGCGCCCGAATCAATTGGGGCCAGGTTTTACGCGCCCGTGCCGAAACGCTTCGTCGCCTTGCCGCGGTGCGGCATTCTCAGTAGGCTTGCGGGATTCCACCCGCTATCACGTCACCGACCAGGAGCAGCAATGATCGTGTTCGTCACAGGCGCGTCCGCCGGTTTCGGCGCCGCCATCTCCCGTGCCTTCGTCAAGGGAGGCCACCGCGTGGTCGCGACCGCGCGCCGCAAGGATCGTCTCGATGCGCTCGCCGCCGAGCTCGGCGACGCCCTTCTGCCGCTCGAGCTCGACGTGCGCGACCGCGCGGCCGTCGAAGCCGTGCCGGCCGCCCTTCCCGCCGAATTCGCGGCGCTCGACGTGCTCGTGAACAACGCCGGCCTCGCGCTTGGCGTCGAGCCTGCCCATAAGGCCAGCCTCGACGAATGGCAGACCATGATCGACACGAACTGCTCGGGCCTCGTGACCGTCACGCATGCGCTGCTGCCCGGCATGATCGAGCGCGGCCGTGGCCATATCTTCAATCTCGGCTCGGTTGCCGGCACCTATCCGTATCCGGGCGGGAACGTATACGGCGCAACCAAGGCTTTTGTCCGACAATTCAGCCTGAACCTGCGCGCCGATCTGATCGGCACGCCGTTGCGCGTGACCGACATCGAGCCGGGCCTGTGCGGCGGCACGGAATTCTCGAACGTCCGCTTCCGCGGCGACGACGCGAAGGCGGCGAACGTGTACCAGAACGTCCAGCCGCTCACGGCCGAGGACATCGCCGACACGATCTACTGGATCGCGACGCGCCCGGCGCACGTGAACATCAATACGATCGAGATGATGCCGGTCGCGCAGGCGCCGGCCGGCCTCGCGATCCATCGCGGCTGACGCATCGCGCACCGCCGCGGCGGCCTCCGGCCGGCCCGCGGCGTGCCGCGTCGTACTACATTCCGTTACGAAACCGTTACGAATCCGGTTCCTGCGTTCCGGTAGAATGCGCGCCATGACTCAGCCCACCCGCTCCCCGGAAGCGCCGTCCGGCTTTACCTGGCCGGTGCGCGTGTACTACGAGGATACCGATGCAGGCGGCATCGTCTTCTATGCCAACTACCTGAAGTTCTTCGAGCGCGCCCGCACCGAGTGGCTTCGCGCATGCGGCGTCGACCAGCGCCGGCTCGCCGACGATACCGGCGCGATCTTCATCGTGCGCAGCACGTCGCTCGACTACCGCGCGCCGGCGCGACTCGACGACACGCTGACGATCACGAGCCGGCCCGGACGCATCGGCCGCGCGTCGGTGGAATTCACGCAGGAAGCTTGGTGTGGCGACACGCTGCTCGTGGCCGGGCACATCCGCCTCGGCTGCGTCGACCGTCACGGCATCCGGCCCGCGGCCATCCCGCCGGCCGTGCTCGACGCGCTGCAACGCGGGCCCGTCATCGACGACGCCGGGCAGCCTGACCTGTCAACGAAGCTCGCATGAGCGCCGTTTAGACACAGCCTATGAACTTGCCGTTCTGATTCGATACTAAGCAAGGTTCGGCGTCAGGCATGGCCGGCGCGCCGCGCCGCACGCACACCGGACGCCCTTGCCGGGCACTCCCGAAGGGACGTTACTCAAACCTCTATGAATACTGCTCAAGACCTGTCGATCATTTCCCTCGTCCTCAACGCGAGCGTGCTGGCCCAGGCCGTGATGGGACTGCTGCTGCTGCTATCGCTGATGTCGTGGACCTTCATCTTCCGCAAGTGGTTTGCGATCCGTCGCGCGCGCGCGCAAACCGAACGCTTCGAGAAGGATTTCTGGTCGGGCGGCGACCTGCAGGCGCTGTATCAGAGCGCAGCCAACAACCGCCACACGATCGGCGCACTCGAGCGGATCTTCGAATCGGGGATGCGCGAATTCCTCAAGGCGAAGGAAAAACGCCTCAGCGATCCGGGCCTCGTGCTCGACGGTGCGCGCCGCGCGATGCGTGCGTCGTTCCAGCGTGAAATGGACGTGCTCGAAGCCAACCTCGCGTTCCTCGCGTCGGTCGGCTCGGTCAGCCCGTACATCGGTCTGTTCGGCACGGTCTGGGGGATCATGAACTCGTTCCGCGGCCTCGCGAACGTGCAGCAGGCCACGCTCGCGAACGTCGCGCCCGGTATCGCCGAAGCGCTCGTCGCCACCGCGATCGGCCTGTTCGCCGCGATTCCGGCGGTGGTCGCGTACAACCGCTACGCGCACGACATCGACCGCCTCGCGATCCGCTTCGAGACCTTCATCGAAGAGTTCTCGAACATCCTGCAGCGTCAGGCCCAGTAAGGAGCGCGCCATGGCAGGAAGCCCTATCCGATCCAGCATGCGCGGCGGCCGTTCGCGCCGCGCGATGGCCGACATCAACGTCGTGCCGTACATCGACGTGATGCTGGTGCTGCTCGTGATCTTCATGGTCACCGCACCGCTCGTCGCGCCGTCGATCATCAACCTGCCGACCGTCGGCAACGCCGCGCCGCAGGAGCAGACGCCGCCCGTCGTCGTCAACATCAAGGCCGACCGCACGATGAGCGTCAAGTACAAGGGCGACTCGGGCGCGACCCAGGAAGACACGATGACGAAGGCCGAGCTCGACAGCTTCATCTCGGCCCGGCAGGCCGATCACCCTGACCAGCCGGTCGTGATCGCAGCCGACAAGACCGTGCAGTACGATGCCGTCATGACCGTGATGTCCGATCTGAAGGCGCGCGGCGTCAAGCGCGTCGGCCTCCTCGTCAAATCGCAATGAACCGGCAGCAATCCACGCGCAGATCCGCGTACCCGCTCCAGCCTCCCCGCGAGCGTGGAACATGGCGCGCGTTCGCGCTCGCCGCGCTGATGCACGTGCTGCTCGCGCTGTTCCTCTATCACGGCGTGCAGTGGCAGAACAGCACGCCGGCCGGCGCCGAAGCCGAGCTGTGGACCGAAGTGCCCGACGTCCCCGCGCCACGGCCCGTGGTCACGCCCACGCCGCCCGCGAAGGTCGCGCCGCCCCCTCCCCCGGTGCACGACGAACAGGCCGACATCGCGCTGCAGCAGAAGAAACGTCAGCAGGAAGCGGCCGCGCGCGAAGCGCAGCTCGAGCAGCAACGCCGCGCGCAGCAACTGAAGGCCCAGCAGGAAGAGGAGGCACGTCGCGCGCAGCTCGCCGCGCAACAGGCCGCCGCGCTCGCCGCACAGCGGGCCGCGGAACGCGACAAACAGAAGCAGGCCGACAAGCTTAGGCAACAGCAACTCGCCGAGCAGCAAAAGCTCGAACAGCAGAAACTCCAGCAGCAAAAGCAGGCTCAGCTCGAAGCGCAGCAGGCGGCGAAGGCGAAGGCCGACGCAGCCGCGAAGGCAAAGGCGGAAGCGCAGGCCAAGGCGAAGGCCGAAGCCGCGGCGCGCGCGAAGGCCAATGCGGCGGCGAACGCGAAGCTCGACCGCGAGCGCAGTGCGCGCCTCGCGCAGCTGCAGGGGCTGTCCGGCGCCGGCGAAGGCGGCGGCGAAGGCCTCGCGAAAAGCGGCACGGGCACGGGCTCCGGCGGCAATGCCGCGACGCCCGGCTATGCCGACAAGGTGCGCCGCCGCGTCAAGCCGAACATCGTTTGGGGCGGCGAGCGGGCGGGCCTGACCACCGTCGTCAAGATTCGGTGCACGCCATCCGGTGACGTATTGAACGCATCGGTCTCCCGCTCGAGCGGGAATCCGGGGTGGGATCAAGCCGTGGTCAACGCG
The DNA here is from genome assembly GCF_001534535.1 of Burkholderia sp. MSMB1459WGS. Lineage (NCBI taxonomy): Bacteria > Pseudomonadati > Pseudomonadota > Betaproteobacteria > Burkholderiales > Burkholderiaceae > Burkholderia > Burkholderia sp. MSMB1459WGS. The sequence goes on along the minus strand of NZ_LPMU01000006.1, from coordinate 10,929 downwards.
ATCCACGCGTCGGTCCCGTTGCCGCCCGATTCTAACGGTCGTACCCCGTCTGACATTACGATCACCTTCAAGGCGGCAGAGTGAAACGAAATGCGCTTACACTCCGGGCGTCGCTGTCAGATGGGAACGAATCGGGTATTTTTACTGTCTCTGCCGTTGCGCAGCGATCCAAGCCATACGGGAAGCAAGAAGCATGAGTTTGATGACAAAGCTAGGTTTCAGGGCACTCGTGGCCTCGTGTCTGATTACGGCCGGCAGCGCCGCTAACGCCCAGGTCAACGTGCTGATCACCGGTGTCGGGTCGACCCAGTTCCCCATCGCCACCGCGAATTTCACGAACGAGGCGAACCTGCCGCAACAGGTCACGTCGATCGTTCGCGCCGACCTCGCGCGCAGTGGCAAATTCACCAACATCGACGCCGGCAGCACGCCCGTGCCCGAGACCGCATCGGTCGATCTCGGCGCATGGAAGGCCAAGGGCGCGAACGCGTTCGTCGCCGGCAGCGTGAACCGCGACGCAAACGGCCAGTACAAGGTCAACTTCATCCTGTACGACACCGTGAAGCAGCAAAGCCTCGGCGGCCTGTCGCTGACGGCCACCGACACCACGCTGCGCACGGCCGGCCACAAGATCGCCGACTACATCTACCAGAAGCTGCTCGGCGTGCGCGGTGTGTTCGCCACGCGGCTGTCGTACGTGATCAAGACCGGTAACCGCTACCAGCTGCAGATTTCGGATTCGGACGGCCAGAACGCGCGCATCGCGCTGTCGAGCACCGAACCGATCATCTCGCCGGCCTGGTCGCCGAGCGGTACGAAGGTCGCGTACGTGTCGTTCGAGCGCAAGAAGCCGATCGTCTACATCCATGACCTGCCGACCGGCAAACGCTACATGGTCTCCGACCAGAAGGGCAACAACAGCGCACCGGCGTGGTCGCCGGACAGCAACACGCTCGCCGTCGCGCTGTCGCTGACGGGCAATACGCAAATCTATACGGTCAACGCGAACGGCGGCGGCCTGCGCCGTCTCACGCAGAGCAGCTCGATCGATACCGAACCGTTCTACTCGCCGGACGGCCGCTGGATCTACTTCACGAGCGACCGTGGCGGCGCGCCGCAAATCTACCGGATGCCCGCACAGGGTGAAAGCGCCGGCGCCGCACAGCGCGTGACCTTCACCGGCAGCTACAACACGAGCCCGCGCGTGAGTCCGGACGGCAAGCTGCTCGCATACATCTCCCGCACGGGTGGGGGCTTCAAGCTGTACGTTCAGGATCTGCAGACCGGCGCGGCGAACGCCATCACGAATACCAATCGCGACGAATCGCCGAGCTTCGCGGCAAACGGCCAGTACCTTCTGTACGCGACCCAGTCGGGCGGTCGCAATGTTCTGGCTGCAGTGCCCTCCGACGGCAGCGCGCCGCCGCAGATCCTGTCCGTCCAGGGCGGCTCCGTTCGCGAGCCGTCGTGGGGGCCCTTCATGCAATGACCACAAGGAGAGTAACCATGATGTCGAATAAAGCTCGTCTGGCCCTGGCCGTGATGATGATCAGCGCGCTCGCAGCGTGCAAGTCGGGCGTGAAGCTCGACGACAAGGCAAACAACGCGGGCGCAGTCAGCACGCAGCCGAGCGCCGACAACGTCGCGCAAGTGAACGTCGATCCGCTGAACGACCCGAACAGCCCGCTCGCGAAGCGCAGCATCTACTTCGACTTCGACAGCTATTCGGTGAAGGACGAGTACCAGCCGCTGATGCAGCAGCACGCGCAGTACCTGAAGAGCCACCCGCAACGCCACGTGCTGATCCAGGGCAACACCGACGAACGCGGCACGAGCGAGTACAACCTCGCGCTGGGCCAGAAGCGTGCGGAAGCCGTCCGCCGTGCGATGGCCCTGCTCGGCGTGAACGATTCGCAAATGGAAGCCGTGAGTCTCGGCAAGGAAAAGCCGCAGGCAACGGGTCACGACGAAGCATCGTGGGCGCAGAACCGCCGCGCCGACCTCGTCTACCAACAGTAAGTAACGGAAGAATCGCCGTATGACGCACCGTTTAACCTGGCTGCGCGTTGCCGCAGCATTCTGCGTCGCGGGCGCGGCGTGGTCGGCCGCGCCGGCGCACGCCGGCATGTTCGACGACAACGAAGCGCGCCGTGCCGTACTCGATCTGCGCAGCAAGAGCGACAACCTGTCGAGCCAGTTGTCGGCCGCCCAGCGTACGATCCTCGATCAATCCGGCCGTATCGACCAGCTGAATCAGCAGGTCGCGACGCTGCGCGGCGAGAACGAGGATCTGACGAACCGGCTGACGACGCTCGAGCGGCAGCAGAAGGAGTACTACCAGGATCTCGACACGCGGCTCAAGAAGTTCGAGCCGCAGCAGGCGACGATCGATGGTGTCGAAGGCACCGTGCAGCCGGGTGAAACGGATGCGCTCAGCGCGGCGCAGCAGCAGTTCCGCAACGGCAACTTCAAGGCGGCGGCGGCTTCGTTCCGCGCGTTCATCGCGAAGTATCCGCAGAGCCCCTATCAGCCGACCGCGCAGTACTGGTACGGCAACGCGCAATACGCGCTACGCGACTACCGCGGTTCGACGGCGACGTGGCAAGGGATCGTCAGCAAGTTCCCGCAGCACCCGCGCGCGGCCGACGCCCTCGTGGCGATCGGCACGAACCAGCTCGAGCAAGGCCAGAAAGCGGCCGCGAAGAAGACGTTCGAGCAGGTCGTGTCGCAGTACGCCGGGTCGAACGCGGCGCAGACGGCGCAGGGCAAGCTCGAAACGATCAAATAATTATCGTGACGGGTTGTTGACAGCCCTGCAACCCGTCGCTATAATCTTTTGCTCTTTAGGTCGTTGCTCAAGTTGCTGAAGCAACGAACCGACAGGTTTCAAGAACGTGGGGTGGTAACTCAGTTGGTTAGAGTATCTGACTTTTAATCAGAGAGTCGAGGGTTCGAGTCCCTCCCACCCTACCAACTATCTTCGATAGTGCAAAAAGCCTCCCTCGCGGAGGCTTTTTTGCGTCTGCCGCATTCGGGATTTCGACGTCATCTTGCCGGCCGCGCATGAAAGCATCCGGTGCCCTTGCCGGCTCGTCGGTCGACTACGCACCGCAGATCGATGCGGCCACGAATACTCGCCCCGCCGTGGCCACGCTCTTGTAGCCACGTCCTCCACAGACATCCAACCAGCTAGTACCCGCCGCTCCAGGCCGGGCACCCACCGCACATTGACCTACGTTGCACCCGTTCAATCATTCAAGCGGATCGACATTCCCCTCGGGCTGAGATGGCTGCCGCTCCTTCACTTGAGGAGCGGCCGAATCAATGAGTGCTTCGATTAGGGCCACGACTGCCGCGCGCTGTCGCACATCCAATGCCCTATATCCGGAAAGCACCCTCCGCTCATCCTCGCCAGTCACCCGAGCGGCGACCTCGCCGGTCAACAGATAGTGTAAATCGACACCAGCGGCGGCAATTGCGCTCAGGTAGTCCGAGTTAGGTCGCCTCATCCCCTTCTCATATTGGAATTGTGCGTGCTTTTGAACACCGCCTGCAGTCGCAAACTCGACCTGGCTCAACCCTAAACGCAGTCGCTCGCTTCTCAGGCGGCTCTCGAAATCATTCATTTGATATGTTTTTCCCTTGACAATCTATCATGTGAATCTACAATCAACCGTAAAGGTATCTGTTTGATACACGTGGCTGGCAGCACAGCGGTGCTGTATAGCCACCCGGCTCACCACGAATCCGCAATGTGTGAGGTGTTATGTCGTTCACTTATGAAATTTCCGGCGCCTTACCCGTCCTGAACGGATTTCGCCATATCCACGCTAGGAACTTCGCTCGCTGCATCGCGCCACCCGCGCGAATCTATTTCGCGGTGGACACTATTACTCGATCCCTCCTCATCCGGATTCGCGGGGCGCTGGGCGATGACGAAGTTGAAGCAATCGAGGACACCTTGAAAGAATTTTCCCAGAAATGGGCTCGAAGCGGAGCGGTCTTCGGGCGCGGTCGCTATGGAGAAGCGTCGATCGTTCTTCTTGGACCGCCTGAACACATCAAATCGCTCACCGAACTGGCCATCACGACTTGACCAACGACCAGAAGCAGAACGGCATCAGAACTTGCGGATTCTAGTGAGACCCCCGTTACAGGGAGTGCGCCCGCATAGCGAAGTTCACCGCTGTGAACATTTTGTGGATTGAGCCATAGGAGAATTGCGATGCTCGAACCTGCAAATTATGTTTTGTCAGGAGCTTTGTCGGTTCACGACGATCTGGAACAGGAGCAACTCGATCGTGTGTCACGACATCTGGCAGGAATCGCAACGGTACATCTGAAACACGACAAGGTAGCGCATACCGTTTCTCTGCGCGTGGCGGGAATGCTCATGCGCGACGATGTGCGCTATATCGAACAGCGCATCGAGCGGTTCGCTGAAGAAAATGCCCGCGTTGCCGCCATTCTTCTTAGCGATTGGAATGGCACAGTGGGCGAACTTATCGTAGGAATGAACTGGGATGCCCAATGCCTCATTCACTTGGGAGCCGTACAAGAGCAACTGGCGAAACTGTCGAATCGATACTTCGACTTCATTCTTCGTATCGAAGCCCCCGACTCTCCCACACATGGCGCGCCGCTTATGTGCGTCTCGATTGAGTCACCTGAAGCACAAAAATCCTGACCCTAAAGATAATACTCAATTGAATCGTTACATGTAACGTGCTACGCTCGTTACATGTAACGGGAGGTTATGATGGCAACGACAACTTCGGAGCGTGTCCGAATCTATCGGGAAAACCTGCGTGCGGCTGGACTAAGACCGATCCAAATCTGGGTACCTGATACCCGGCAGCCAGGCTTTGCAAGCGAATGTGTACGACAGTCCGGCGTGATTCGCGAGAGCCTTCACGAAGACGACCTGCTCGATTTCATCGAACAAGCCGCCGATGTCGGCACCCCACTGTGAAGCGCGGAAGCATCGTCACCGTTGCACTCCAGGGTGACTTTGGCAAAGCGCGTCCAGCGCTCGTGGTACAGACCGATCTATTCGCCGATCACCCGAGTGTCGCGTTGCTACTCATGTCGAGCGAAATTGTTGATGCCCCCTTGATCCGCATAACTATAGCCCCGTCAAAACTGAACGGCTTACGCGCGCTGTCGCAGGTCGCTGTCGACAAAATGTTCACCGTGCGGCGCGAAAAGATCGGCCAGACCATCGGCCGGCTGGAAGAGGAGGCGATGGTCACTGTGAACCGCGCACTCCTTGTCTTCCTTGGGCTAGCGTAATAGAACTGCCCCGGTAGAGACTAAAATCTGGGACAACGCCAACGTTGCTTTCCACTGGCGCACCAGAGCACGCCCGTATCCACCAACAGCATCCGACACCCATTTTTACGGCTCGCAACCAATTAGTATGACGAGATTGCGAACGCCAGTCACCCTCCCTTACCTAGGGAGTTGCCGCATTCTCGACGCCGGCTTAGATTGCAACCTATAGTTCAGCCTCAAGCTGCTGCACACGCACGACCTAGTTACTAAGGACACCGTATTTGTGGCGTCGTTCACTTTGGCGCTTCGACTTAGCTGTCGGTTGCTGCGGTCGACACTACTTTTAGGCGCACCGATAGCGCGAAACTTGAGACGATGCCATTCGAGAAAGTAAAGCTCGGACGTAGCACCCTGTACTCGCCTCACGGCGAAGTATCAGACTTTACGAATAGCAAAGGTCCATCGACGATGATGAGCGTACGACGACAAACAAATGGGCAATCCCGGTCCCGACTGAGTGTCGACTTAGGGGCACTAAAGTCAAAGTGGGAGTCGTGGTGCACACAACGCGGTGTGACGCCGAGCGAAGCGCTGCGGAAGTTAGTGGTTGAAGCTGTTGAAGTTGCAGCGGATCGTCCGAATTCGCAACAATCACTGCCGGTCCGCAGCGGGCCATGTGTGCGAATCCAGATCGGACTCACTCAGGCCGAACTCGACGGCGTCAGAGGCGTCGCCTATATGAACGGCTTCACCGCTAACAGATGGATCGTCGCTCAAATTCGAGCGCGGCTTACGCGCGAACCACAGCTTGGGAACCGAGAAATGACACTTCTCGCGGAGTCGAATCGACAACTAGCAACGATTCGGACGTTGCTCGGTGAACTCGCAAGGGGGCCAAATTGTAGCGAGCGCCTGGAAGGATTCGATTGGGAGCACACCCGCGCCTTGATTGACACACACCTGCGCACCGTAACGACGCTCCTACAGAGTAACCTTGATCGATGGAGCCGCTGAAATGCCATTCGCCAAAACTTACGTCGACGCGCTTTTGGTGAACTGGGGCGATCGACTATTTCGTGAACCGCTGAGGCATGTCAGCGCACCGCAGCTTGCACGCGGAATATTGCCTCAGCATGCATCCCTTTTGCGCGAGAAGCTGGGTTTGACGCTTCGACGTGCGCCTGAGGTGATGGTTAAGATCAGCAACAAAGCAACAGGCGCGCAGGGGATGGGGACTGTTCGTCGCCATCTTCAATACATTTCGCGCAACGGAAATGTCGAGCTAGAGGACCAGGACGGGCACATGATTGCCGGTAAATTGGAGCTGAATGACCTACTTGAACAATGGCACTTGAGTGGCTGGGGAATTCCCCAGGATAGCAAACGCAGAGAGACCCTTAACGTGCTGCTGTCTATGCCACCGGGTACCAATCGCCAAGCAGTACGAGATGCGGCCAGGGCCTTTGCTCATGAGATCTTTGGTGATGGCCGCCTTTATGTCTTCGCTGAACACGATGACGAAGCACATCCCCATGTACATCTGAGTGTCCACACACGTGGCCCGGACGGTCGAAGACTCAATCCACGCAATCAAGACTTACGCGATTGGCGAGAAACATTCGCGCGACGACTGCGAGAATACGGCGTCGACGCGAACGCTACGCCGAGGATGGCTCGCGGTCAGACTCAGCGCTTTCCGAAACGCGGAGCTGTCTGGATGGTGCGACAAGGAACTCCCCTGCGATTTCCACTTTCAGCGCCGAATGAAGAGACTCAACAATTCTTATGGAATATACATTTAGGATCTCTTATCGCCTGGCACGAGATCGCAAAAGCATTGGCACACTCTGATGCATCAGAAGATCGCACAATGGCAATGGATATCGCAGATTTTGTGTTGCAGATGCCAATACGAGCGTTGAGTCCCAATCCGATACCGCAACACGGCCTCATGAGGTTACGGCATGAAAATGCGCACAATAGTCATCGCGCGGAATCTAAGTCGGACCCGCAAGTGGACCAAATCAGCAACCCGTCCGTCGAGTTGGATCGCTGATCAATGTCTTTCCAATCTCGCCGACTGACTCAAGTTGGCATAGATGCTCAGTGCGACCGTGCACCTATCATTCACCAGTACGTCGTCTATGTGAAATCACTTTCGTGTCCGCTCCCCAAAAATCTGCTCGCCAGATCGAACGACCTATCGGCGCACACTCACGTCCGGTAGTACCGCTCCATATCCGAAGTGCAGATTGCCTTCGGTCGGCAAACGGCGCTGCGCGAGTTGCCGGTGCACGATCAGCAGGCTATGAAACGGCATCCGCTCGAACGGGTGCTGTTCGATATGAAAATGAATCACGCGCGGACCGAACAGAAACGTCCGCCACGAACGCCGAACGATCGTGCGCGCGTTGCGGCTCCAGTCCTCACGACCCAGCAGCCCCGCGCGCTCGAAGATCGCCTGCCCGGCAAGTGGCAGCAGCGTGACGGACGGCACGATCCACAATGAGACATATAGCAGCAGATGTCCGGCAAACGCGAGCATGCCGAACAGCAGGCCGTTGCAGGCCAGCATCGACGCGACCTCCCTCGCCGTATACGCGCACGATTTCTCGATCTTCGGCAAGGCATGAGCGAACTTGCCGCGTGCAAGCTTCACGACGCTCGTTACATAGCCGATCCCACACGCATAGGCGCGCAAGCGGCCGACAACTGCTCGAGCCTGACTGAATAGCCGTCCACGCCAAACAGCAGCGCGACGGAGTCGTCCGGGCTGCATCGGCGCGCGATGGCGCTTCAGATGGCACGCACGAAATGTGCGCAGCGGTAACCACAGCGGACCGGCCGAGAGCAGTTTCCCGAACACGTCGTTAACGCGCGGGTTTCGCTCCAGCTATCCATGCGCGCCTTCGTGCACCATGACCGCAAGCGCAAGCTGGCTGCGCGCGATCACAATCGCTGCACACGCGTACCCGAACGAATACGGCATCACGATCCAACTGCGAACGCCCCAGCAACCATCAGTCAGTCGCCTGCCAGCGTTGCCGTGCCGATCTCAACGAAGTCGACTGGTGGCCGGACAGCACGATGATTTCAGCGCACGCATCGGCGGCACGCCATCGTGCGTAGATGATCCACTACGCCAGCGCTGCCGCCGGCACGGCCTGTTTCGACAGCGTCGACACGAGGTGCTTCAGGCTGTCGACAGCCTGCGCGAGGGCCGCGCGGGGGTTCGTCTTCGGCACGGGCGCGACGTTCGCCGCCGCGGAATGAGCAGCCGCGCACGTACGGGGTTCGGTTTCGTTGAAGTTCGGCCCGGAATATCTCCACCGTCATGCGCGACGATATGATTGACACGACGGGAACGAGGTCTATGGCGTGCCCATGAAAGCGGGCCGCCGCGAACCTCGTCGCATAGCAGGCAGTCTGGTCAGGTACCTGCCGTACGCGCCGTCACTCCTGAATGGATGATGAAGAATCGGCGTCGGTATAGCGCGGCTTCGCGTTCTGCAAATCGCGCGTGTTCTTCTGCACGGCCACCGAGCCGAACAGCGCGAGTACGAACGACATCGCGTAAAAGCCCTTCTCGCTTAATTGAAGCGTCGCGTTGAAAAGGCCCACGATCAGCAGCGCGATCGACAGCAGCAGCGCGATCCAGCTGAGACCGTAGTAGATGCCGGTGACGGGAATGCCTTCCGCGCGGTCGCGCACGCTTTTCTGCAGCGAGATCGCCGCATAGAGGCCGAACACCAGCACGGTGAAGTAGTAGCCCTTCTCGTTGAGCTGCATGCCGGCGTTCCAGAGCCCGATCAGGAATGCCGCGAAACCGGCGAGCAGCGCGGCCCACGAGGCGGCCACGAACGCGAACGACGGTTGCTGGATGGTGGTCTGGTTCATTGCTTTGCCCTCTCTTTCTTGTTGTTCGAAATCGTTTTCGTTGAACTGCGTTTTGCGCATGGTAGCAGCTTTGGCGCGCGTCACGATGCGCGCGCTCGCAAGTTCACGTTTCGCGCCGCGCGCGCCGCCAGCGCCCCGGCGTCGTGCCGAGCACCGCGCGAAACGCCTTGCCGAATGCGGCCTCGGACTGGTAACCGACCGCCTGCCCGATTTCCGCCTGCCCGCGCTGCGTGTCCTGCAGCAGCGCGCACGCATGCATCATCCTGATCTGCGCGACGAATGCGCCGACGCTCATCCCGGCCTTCTCGCGGAAATGCCTCGCATAGGTCGCGCGCGACATCGCCGCCGCGGCGCCGAGCGATTCGACCGTCCACTGTTGCGCCGGCGCCTGCAGCACGGCCCGGACCGACGGGCCGAGGCGCGCATCGGCCGCCAGCGCGAGCCAGCCGGACGGCACGCGCGCGCCGCGGCCGTATGCACGCAGTGCATACGCGAGTAGCGTCTGCCCGAGCGCGTTCACGATCGCGCCGGCACCCGGCTGCATGTTCGACGCCTCGGTACGCAGCACGCTCGTCAGCAGTTGAAGCGGCGCGGCGCCCGATGCGTCGCGCAAGCCGACGTGCAACACCTGCGGCAGCGTGCGCATCAGCAGTTCGCCCGCGCCGCGCGCATAGACGAACCGTCCGCAGAGCAGATCCACGCTCGCGCTGCCCGGGTCGGCCGGATCGAGATTCGACTTGACCGGCAGCACCGCGCCGTCGCCGGCACTCGAATCGCGCAGCGGCACGAGCGGCTTCGACCGGCTGCCCGCCGCGTCGAGCAGGTCGTGCGCGCCGCCGGCGGGCAGCAGTACGAAATCGCCGTCCGCGAGTTCCAGCGTGCGCCCGTCGGCGGCACGCAGCCGACAGGTTCCGGCCAGCACCAGATGGAACGCCGCCTCGCCGGGCGGCAGCGGGTCGTGCGGCATCGCGAACGGGCCGTCGAGCAGGCAGCGCACGTCGAGCTCGACATGGCTGCGACCGAGCGACAGCAGTTGACTCATTGCATCCATGAGACGATCGCGCTAAAAATCGACACTCTAGCGTATCGAAACTATCAGCGGGAGCGATCAGAATAGCCTTGCATCGCACGAGATCGCGGCACCCGCCGCCCTCCTCACTCTTCTCGACAAGGACGCATCATGCTGAACTGGAACGAATACCGGAAGGAACTCTCGACGCGTATCGGCGACATCGCCAAGCTGTCGCCCGATACGCTAGCCGGCTACAAGGCGCTGTCCGGCGCAGGCGCCAAGACCGGCCATCTCGACGCGAAGACACGCGAACTGATCGCACTCGCGGTGGCCGTCACGACGCGCTGCGACGGCTGTATCGCCGTGCATACGGCCGAAGCGGCCAAGCATGGCGCGACCAAGGAGGAAGTGGCGGAAGCGCTCGGCGTCGCGATTGCGTTGAATGCAGGCGCGGCGCTCGTCTATTCGGCGCGCGTGATGGACGCGCTCGGCGATTGAGCCGGCGGCTGCGGCACGATCGTCGGGCCGCATCGCATTGTCGTGTTGCGCCCGGCCGCATGGCCGGGCGGATGCGCATCGCGCGGACGGCGATGTACGAAGCGCGTGCGGGTGACTCGCCTGGACGCGTAAGCGTCGTGGAGTCGGCTACCATGCGCGAACGATACATCGCGAAGGAGAATGAAATGAACGCGTCCCACCCACGCACGTGAGGGTAAAGAGGGGTGGATCCTCACGGGCCAACGGCA